>NZ_NEIO01000026.1:0-50667 GCF_002113575.1 Pseudomonas sp. B8(2017)
TCGCAAACTCAACGTTAGCCAAGAACC
This sequence comes from Pseudomonas sp. B8(2017), assembly GCF_002113575.1. Taxonomy (NCBI): domain Bacteria; kingdom Pseudomonadati; phylum Pseudomonadota; class Gammaproteobacteria; order Pseudomonadales; family Pseudomonadaceae; genus Pseudomonas; species Pseudomonas sp. B8(2017). Next base: position 28 of record NZ_NEIO01000026.1, read on the forward strand.
ACGATGACCATCCTCTTTCGCCCGCAGGGCGCCTTCGGCTGGTTCAGTTACACCACTTCCCGGGACACGATCGTTAAAGCGCACACTTCATCAAGCATTCACCGGAGACGTAAATGAAAAGTCAATCAGGCATCATGGCGTGCTTTTTCCGCTGCTGGCGCGACATCTCAGACGACCCGCTCAAAAACAAGGTATCCATGAGCGACTTACCGGAGGAAGTAGACATCGCATTACTCCGTACCAATGGCTCAGAGTCGGGTTTCTGGCCGGCACTCGAAGGAAAGATCATTCCCGCACTGCACAAGAAACAGATCAAGGTCGTCCGCTCACTGCCTATCAGTGAACTACTCAAACCTGATGCGACAGCAGAAGGTATCTTCGAAAAATTCTTCAGCTGGACCAAAGGCCTCGATGGCCTTTGTATTACTACCTTCAACCCCTTGCCAGAGCACGAACGCCAGCAGGCCGAAGCAATTTCAGCAAAGCTGAGAAACCTGCTTGGTAAAGACCGACTGTTCATCTACGACGCCAACGAGGAAGGCGATGTCGCCTTGATTCGCTCACAGGCGAAGAACATGGACTATCTGCTATTACATGCATACGGTCATCGTCCAGAGCGCACACAAGCAATATTCGACCGGGCGTTCGACGGATTTCTCCCTCCATCGAAATTTGTGCCTGGTTTCACGTTCTATGAGGAACACAGCGGCATGCCCAAGGGCGATGTGACGGAGCCGTTCGAAGGAAGTTTGGCCTACCAGAAGGCCAAGTGGCAACTAAACCAGGGAACCAAGGGAGGCATCTTTTCCTTTGCCGTTGACCGCGACGGCGTGAAGGAACGTGATGATAGGCTGCTACCAACCACCTTCGAGTGGACCAAGAAACTGAAAAGACTGCTCTAGGTAGCGCGCTGAGAATTGGCCGAAATGGCAACCATCCCCCCACAGGTACCGCGCGAACAACAAACCTGTGCGGTACCTGTGAGAGGGGCCTTAGCCGCGAAAGAACCCGCCCAGAGAATGATTCAGTAGAGATTAGGTTCCATCTCCAGTTCAACGCCGAACCGCTCGAGGATATCGGCCTGGATCCGCCGCGCCAGCGCATGCATCTGCGCCCCGCTCGCCTGGCCATGGTTGACCAACACCAACGACTGCAAACGATGCACCCCGGCATCCCCCTCGCGATGCCCCTTCCAGCCTGCCTGCTCGATCAGCCAGCCAGCCGCCAGCTTCATCTGGCCATCGGCCTGGGGATAAGCCACCACCCCTGGGTACTGCGCACGCATACCCTCGACCTGTTCCGCCGAGACAACCGGGTTCTTGAAGAAACTCCCGGCATTACCCAGCACGGCAGGGTCTGGCAGCTTCTCGCGGCGAATGCTGCAGATCGCCTCGCTGATCGCCTGCGCGGTCGGCTCGGTCACGCCCTGCTCTGCCAACCGCTGGCGCACCGGGCCGTAATCCAGGTGAGCCTGCAGCGTTCGGCTCAAGGCAAAGCGCACACGCAGGATCAACCAACGGCCGGGGTTGCGCTTGAACAGGCTGTCGCGATAACCGAAGGCACATTCCGCCAGGCCGAAGTCACGCAACTCCCCGGTCTCGCGATCCAGGGCGGTCAGACCGACGAACACATCCTTGATCTCCACGCCATAGGCACCGACGTTCTGCATCGGTGCGGCGCCCACGGTACCGGGGATCAGGCTGAGGTTCTCCAGCCCGCAATAGCCCTGCGCCAGTGCCCACTGCACGAACGGGTGCCACGGCTCCCCGGCTTCGGCCTCGACCACGATACGTTCGCCATCGTCGCTGAGCACGCGCCGGCCACGGCTGGCCATATGCAGCACCAGCGCATCGATATCGCGGGTCAGCAGCAGGTTGCTGCCACCGCCAATCACCAGCACCGGCACGCGGCCTCGCTGCGCCTGGGCCAGCGCCTGGCGCACCTCCTGGTCGTCATGTGCCTGGGTGAAATACCGCGCCTTCACGTCGATGCCAAAGGTGTTGTACGGCTTGAGCGATACCTGCTCCTGCCACTGCACTGTCATAGCCGCCCCTTGATTTCCAGGACCAGCGCCTGGCACGCCGCTTCAACCAGGTCGAGCACCTGCTCGAAGCCATCGGCGCCGCCGTAGTACGGGTCTGGCACTTCATCCAGTGCTGCGCCATAGCGGCGCAGGAACAGGTCGAGCTCCCCCACTGCCGTGTGCGGGCGCATCGCACGCAAATGGCCGAGGTTGCTCTCGTCCATGGCCAGGATCAGGTCATATTCGGCAAAGTGCGCCGCCTTGACCTGCTGGGCGCGTTGCTGCGAAAGGTCATAGCCACGCGCCAGCGCTGCCTTGCAGGTGCGGCTGTCAGGCGCCTTGCCGACGTGCCAGTCGCCGGTGCCGGCCGAGGCCACATGCACCCGGTCGGCAAGCCCGGCAGCCTGCAATTGATGGCGCAGCACGCCTTCGGCGGTGGGCGAGCGACAGATATTGCCGAGGCAGACGAACAGGACGCGCATCAGGCCTCCAGCAAGCGCCGTACGCGCTCCAGGTCTTCAGGGGTATCCACGCCCACGGCAGGCGCCTCGATGGCGTCTTCGACGTGGATGCGCACGCCATGCCACAGGGCACGCAGCTGCTCCAGCGCTTCGGTCTGCTCGAGCCAGCACGGGCCCCAGCTGACGAAGTCCTGCAGGAAGCCGACGCGGTAGGCGTACATGCCGATGTGGCGGCGATACGGCACGCCTTCCGGCAACAGGTTGCGGTCCTTGGCAAAAGTATCGCGGGCCCAGGGCAGCGGCGCACGGCTGAAGGTCAGGGCCAGGCCGTTCTTGTCGCTGATTACCTTGACCGCGTTGGGGTTGAACACGGTTTCCGGCTCATGGATCGGTTCGGCCAGGGTGGCGATGCCGGCTTCCGGATGCGCTGCCAGGTTGGCTGCCACCTGGTCGATGATCACCGGCGGGATCAGCGGCTCGTCGCCCTGCACGTTGACCACGATGGCATCGGCAGACAGGCCCAGGTGTACGGCCACTTCGGCCAGGCGGTCGGTGCCGGACTCATGGTCGGCACGGGTCAGCAGCACTTCGGCGCCGAAGGCCTGGCAGGCCTCTACGATGCTGGCGTCGTCGGTGGCGATGACCACGCGGCTGGCGCCGCTCTTGCGGGCCTGTTCCCACACATGCTGCACCATCGGCTTGCCGGCGATCGGCAGCAATGGCTTGCCCGGCAGGCGCGTGGAGCGCAGCCGGGCGGGGATCACCACGGTGAAATCCAGGCTCATTTGTCCAGACGCTCTTCATCAGTCAGGGTGCGCGCCTCGCTTTCCAGCATGACCGGGATGCCGTCGCGGATCGGGTAGGCCAGGCCAGCGCCCTTGCTGATCAGCTCGGTCTTGTCGGCACTGAGCTTGAGCGGGCCCTTGGTGATCGGGCAGGCCAGGATATCGAGCAGTTTGGTGTCCATTTGAGGCTTCCTTTAGGCCAGGTGGCCGGGAATTGAAAAAGGGCTCAGGGCTTGCGCAGCAAGCGTTGCAACTGGTTGTCGAACCAGGCGCTGAAAGCTGGCGTGGGCTGCGCCTCGACGGCCAGGTACCACCAGTCGTCAGCGGCGAAGGCCCGGCATTTCACCGCATCCTTTTCGGTCATGACCAGCGGCAGCGGCGGGCTGAAGGCCAGGCTCTGGGCGCTGAACTGCGCATGGTCGGCAAAGGGATGCGGCACCGGCTGCCAGTTTAGCCCCAGCAGGGTATTGAAGAAACGTTGCGGGTTGCCGATACCGGCCACCGCGTGCAGGCGTTGGCCTGCAGGGAAATGGTCAAGCGCGCGGCGCTCGCCGCTGCGCAGGTTGACCAGGGCTGACGGCTGCAGGCAGAAGCCGAAGCCATCGGCGCGGTCTGCGCTGGCGCCGTTGAACAGCACCGCGTCAGCCTCGTGCAGGCGTTCGGCCGGCTCACGCAACGGCCCCGCCGGCAGGCAGCGGCCATTGCCCAGACCGCGGGCGGCATCGATCAGCACCAACTCCAGGTCGCGGGCCAGGCGGTAGTGCTGCATGCCGTCGTCACACAGGATCAGGTCGAGAGGTTCGCTGGCCAGCAGGGCCTGCACGGCGCGGGAGCGGTCGGGGTCGATCATCAGCGGCACGCCGGTGCGCTGCACGATCAGCAGCGGTTCATCGCCGGCCTGCTCGGCAGACTGGTCGGCCTGCACGCGCCAGGGTAATTGCGGCGGCTTGGCGCCATAGCCACGGCTGACCACGCCCACCTTCAGCCTTTGCTGGCGGCAGTGCTCGATCAGCCAGAGGATCATCGGCGTCTTGCCGGTACCGCCCACGGTGATGTTACCCACCACGATGACCGGTACCGAGGCCCGGTAGCTGGCACTTTCGCCACTGAGAAAACGCGTCCGCTTGCGCGTGACCACGCGGCGATACAGCGCCTCCAGCGGGCGCAGCAGCGCCAGGGCCGGGTGCCCGGCGTACCACGCGGCGAGCAGACGGTCGGCGAAAGCCATCAAGGCGTGCCCTGAGCCGCCTCGACGGTGGTCATGCGCAACTGGCTGAAACCGAGCTTGCCGGCGGCATCCATCGCGGTGACCACAGCCTGGTGCGGGGTCTTGCCGTCGGCGCTGATGGCCAGCGGCAGCTTGTTGTCGCCGCCCGACTCACGCTCGATCGCTTCGCTCAGGGTGGCCAGGTCGCTCTTGGGCAGCAGGTGGTTGTTCACCGAGTACACGCCTTCGGCGCTGATGGTGATTTCCACCAGCTTGCCCTGGTCGGGCGGCGCCTGCTCGGCGCTGGCGGCTTCGGGCAGCTCGACGCGCAGCTGGGTCTCGCGGGTGAAGGTGGTGGTGACCACGAAGAACAGCAGCAGGACGAACACCACGTCGATCAGCGACGCCAGGTTGATGTCGACGCTCTCCCGCTGACGATTGCGCCGGAACTTCACGCCTTGCCTCCGGCCACTTCCACTTCACGGTCGCCCTGGATCACTTCCACCAGCTTGATCGCTTCCTGTTCCATGCCGACTACCAGCTCGTCGATGCGGCGCAGCAGGAAACGGTGGAAGAACACCGCCGGGATACCGACCATCAGGCCGGCCGCGGTGGTGACCAGGGCCTTGGAGATACCACCGGCCAGCACTGCGGCGTTGGCGGTCATCTGCGAGCCCATGAAGGCGCTGAAGATGTCGATCATGCCCAGCACGGTGCCCAGCAGGCCCAGCAGCGGAGCCATGGCGGCGATGGTGCCGAGGGTGCTGATGTAGCGTTCCAGTTCGTGGATGACGCGCGAGGCGGCCTCCTCGATGCATTCCTTCATGATTTCGCGGCCATGGCGCGAGTTGGCCAGACCGGCGGCAAGGATTTCGCCCAGTGGCGAATCGGCGCGCAGGGCCTTGAGCTTGTCACTGGTCAGTTGCTTGTCCTTGATCCACATCCACACCTGGCCCAGCAGGTGCGGCGGGGTGACGCGGCTGGCGCGCAGGGTCCACAGGCGCTCGACGACGATAGCCATGGCAGCGATGGAGCTCAGAATGATCGGCAGCATCATCCAACCACCGGACTTGACCAATTCCCACACAGTAAACGCCCCTTCGGAAAAAGGCCGCCACTCTACCATAGGCGCGCCGGGGGCTCATCTGCCGGAGGTCAGGGAATTGCCCTACCCGGTTTCTACCTTGAGCTGTCGGGTGGCTGAACTGGTCCTTTCGCGGGTGAACCCGCTCCCACAGATTCAGCATCAACTCGAAGCCAGCGCAGTACCTGTGGGAGCGGGCGCGCCCGCGAAAAAGACGACGCGGTGGATGGCACCGGCTTTGCCGGTGTTCGCGGGCATGCCCGCTCCCACAGGTACCGCGTGATCTCAAGTGCGACGCCGTCCCTGTGTGGGTTTACCCGCGAAAGGGCCAGCTCAGCCACCGCCCGCATCCCTCCAGAAACGCCTCTGTCGGCGCACACTCTCGACCTCCCCCTGCCTCCCCAACACCAACCGCAACGCCCCCTGCTCCGCTGTGTCATGCATCACCACCCCATGCCGCCGATAACGTTCGACCACCTGCGCGTGCGGGTGCCCGAAGCTGTTGTTGCGCCCGCGCGAGATCAGTACCCCGCGCGGCGCCGTGGCGCGGATGAAGGCCTCGCTGGACGAACTGCGGCTGCCATGGTGCGGCGACTGCAGCCAGTCGATCCGCGGCGCTTCTGTGGCCGCCAGCCAGGCCCGTTCGGCACCGGCTTCCATATCTCCCGCCAGCAACAACCGCTCACCCTGCGCCTCGACCAGCAACACACAGGAACGGTCATTGCTGCTCTGTCCATCAGCCCAGCGCCACAGCGAAAAGCGCACGCCATCCCACGTCCACTGGTCGCCACTGACACAAGGCTGCAGTTGCATGTCATCCAGCACTTCGCCGCCGATCACCCGTTCGACCGGCAGGCCACGCATGATTGCGCCAGCACCACCGGCGTGGTCGGCATGGGCGTGGCTGACCATCATCAGGTCCAGGCTGCCCACCCCCAGCTTGCGCAAGGTCGGCAACACCACCCGCTCGCCCAGGTCGCTCTCTCCCCTGGCCGGCCCGGCGTCGTACAGCAGGTCGTGATGCCGGGTGCGCAACAGCACCGCCAGCCCTTGGCCGACGTCCAGCTGCCAGACCTCGACCTGGCCGAACGGCACCGTCTCCCGGGGTACCCACAGCGCCAGCAGCATCACGCCACCCAACCCGCGCAGTGGTACGCCACGGGGCATCAAAACCAGCAACGTACCCAGGCACACCAGCAACCAGGCCCACAACGGCAGAACTGCTGGCAGCCACGCCGACTGCTGTTGCGCCACCAACTCCAGCAGCCGGAAAAGCCCATCGAGCAGACCACCCGCCAGCCACAACAGCACCTCCCCTACCCCGCCCAGCGGCAGCAGCAAGGTCCCCAGCAACGCCAACGGCAGTACCGCCAGGCTGACCCACGGCACCGCAACAAGGTTGGCCAGCGGCGCACTCAGGCTCACGGGCAAGCCCGTAGCCAGCAGCACCGGCAGCAAACCGATGGCAATCACCCATTGCGCCCGCGTCCAGGCTTGCCAGGGCCGCCAGCCGCCCAGGCGGGCACTGAAGCAATAGCCAAGCGTGGCCACGGCCGCGAACGACAGCCAGAACCCGGGCAGCAGCGCGGCCAACGGCTCCACCAGCAGCACGGCAACCAGCGCCAGCAGCAACGGCAAGGTCGCACCAAGGTGGCGAAAGCGCATGCGCCAGAGCAACACCACGGTCAGCATCAGGCAGGCACGCTGCACCGGTACACCACCACCGGCCAACCAACCGTAGGCCAGTGCCGCAGCCATGGCCAGGCCACACGCCCAGGGCAACCAGGGCAACCGAGCGGGCCACAGCCCCCAACGCGCCAGCCCGGCAACCAGGCCATACAGCAAACCGGCAACCAGGCCGATGTGCTGGCCAGAGATCACCAGCAGGTGCACCGTGCCGGTGGCCTGCAACGTTTGCCAGTCCTCCCGGGCCAGGCCCGTCCCGTCGCCAAGCACCAGCGCCACCAACGCTGCCTGCCGGCCATTGGCCTCGACTGCCAGCAGGCGCTGGCGCAACGTGTCGCGCCAGCCGCCGACAACCGGCGCCAGCAACTGCCCGGCCTTGACCGTACCGGTCGCACCGACGCGCCGCGCCAGCAATTGCGCCTCACGGTCCGGCCCATGCGGGTTGAGCAGCCCGGCCGGGCGCTGCAAGGTCACCGCCAGCCGCCACTGCTCGCCCGCGCGCAGCGGCGGGCCGTCGAACCAGCTCAGTTGCAGGCGCTGCGGCAGCTCTGCCCGCCGCGAGCGGGCCGCGTCCAGCTCGAAGCGCACACCCTGCGCAGTCCGGGTCGGCAGGCCGACCACCTGGCCCTCAAGCCACAAGGTGCGGCCATCCAACCCGGGTGCCAGGCGGTCATCCAGGGCCTGCTGCGCAGACCAGCAGGCCCAACACAGGCCCAACAGAAAACAGCCCAGCGGCCACAGTCGGGTGAACAGGCCGAGGCCACCGACTACAACCAGCAGCACCAGCCATCCGACCGATGGCAATGCGGGGAGAAAGCCCAGGCACAACAGCCCGAGCGCGAGCGCAAACATCCCTGTGCGCATGAAGTAGAGCTCCAGAAGCGAAATCACCTTCTGAGGCATAGCCCAATTGCCGGCAGCGCTTGCTCAACAATTGTCACAAACTCTAAACGAGGCTGAGCGGGAATCAGGGCATACTGCCCGGATCAACGCTCCGGGAGCCTACATGCCGCGCCGACTTTTCAAACGCTACATGCCGGACCCGACCAGTATTCGGGAACACAAGTCCTTACGCTTTTTCGGCAAGTTGCTGCATGACCCGAACCTCTGGCACCTGAACCGCCATTCGGTGGCGAGGGCCATGGGCGTTGGCCTGTTCGCGGCGCTGATCCCGATGCCGGCGCAAATGCTGCTGGCTGCCGCGCTGGCCATTCCGCTGCGCGGCAACCTGCCGATCGCGGTCAGCCTGGTTTGGCTGACCAACCCGCTGACCATGCCACCGGTGTTCTTCGTCACCTACATGACCGGCGCCTGGCTGATGCAGGTACCGCCGCGCACCCTGCCCGACGAGCTGACTTTCCAGTGGATCACCGACCAGCTGTCGACCTTGTGGCAACCTTTCCTGCTCGGCTCGGTAGTGTGCGGTGTGGTGCTGGGCATCCTTGGCTACTTCACCACCATGCTCTACTGGCGCTGGTGGGTGGGCCGGCAGTGGCGTCTGCGCCAATGCCGGTGCAAGGTTTCAGGCACGCATGCCGCGGCCGCTGACCAGCAGGCGAACGCACACCAGGTAGAGCACCGCGGTGGCGACCAGCATGAAGGTAATCGCCGTGCCAATGCTGATATCCGACACCCCTAGGATGCCGTAGCGGAACGAGTTGACCATGTGCAGCACCGGGTTGGCCAACGAAACGGTCTGCCAGAACGGCGGCAGCAAGTTGATCGAGTAGAACACCCCGCCCAGGTAGGTCAGCGGCGTCAGCACGAAGGTCGGGATGATCGAGATGTCGTCGAAGTTGCGCGCGAACACCGCGTTGACGAAGCCCAGCAGCGAGAAAATGGTGGCGGTCAGCAGCACCACGACCACGGTCACGCCCAGGTGGTGCACCTGCAGGTGGGTGAAGAACAGCGACAGGAAAGTCACGATCACACCCACCGCCAAGCCACGCAGCACGCCACCCAGCACATAACCGACGAGGATGGTGTGTGGCGATACCGGCGACACCATCAGCTCTTCGATGGAGCGCTGGAACTTGCTGCCGAAGAAGCTCGACACCACGTTGCCGTAGGAGTTGGTGATCACCGACATCATGATCAGCCCCGGCACGATGTACTCCATGTAGGTGAAGCCACCCATGTCGCCGATCTGCCGGCCGATCAGGTTGCCGAAGATGACGAAGTACAGAACCATGGTGATCGCCGGCGGCAGCAGGGTCTGCGGCCAGATACGCAGGAAGCGCCGCACTTCGCGGTAGACGATGGTGTTCAGGGCGACCCAGTTGGTGCGCAGTTCCACACTCATACGGCCACCTTCGACAGGTTTTTTTCCACCAGGGACACGAACAGCTCCTCGAGTCGGTTGGTCTTGTTGCGCAGGCTCTGCACCTCGATGTTCTGCAGCGCCAGCTGGCCGAACAACGCAGTGATGCCGATGTCCTTTTCCACCTGCACTTCCAGGGTGTGCGGGGTCAGCAACCGGCACGGGTAGCCCTGCAGCACCGGTGCAGTGGCCAGGTCCTGCTTGATGTCGAGGACGAAAGTTTCGACATGCAGCTTGCCCAGCAGTTGGCGCATGCTGGTGTTCTCGACGATGGTGCCGTGGTCGATGATGCCGATGTTACGGCACAGCTGCTCGGCCTCTTCCAGGTAGTGGGTGGTGAGGATGATGGTGATGCCCTTCTGGTTCAGCTCGGTGAGGAAGCTCCACATCGAACGGCGCAGTTCGATGTCCACACCGGCGGTGGGCTCGTCAAGAATCAGCAGACGCGGCTCGTGGATCAGCGCGCGGGCAATCATCAGGCGGCGCTTCATGCCCCCCGACAGCGAACGCGACTGCACGTCACGCTTGTCCCACAGGCCGAGCTGGGTCAGGTACTGCTCGGCACGCTCCTTGGCCACCTTGGGCGGGATGCCGTAGTAACCGGCCTGGGTCACGACGATGTCGAAGGTTTTCTCGAACTGGTTGAAGTTGAACTCCTGCGGCACCACGCCCAGGCAACGCTTGAGCGCCGACGGCTCGCGGTCCAGGTCGTGGCCGAACACGTTGACCGTGCCGCTGGTCTTGTTGACCAGGGTGGAGAGGATGCCGATGGTGGTGGACTTGCCCGCGCCGTTGGGGCCGAGCAAGGCGAAGAAGTCGCCTTCGGCAACATCCAGATCGATGCCCTTGAGGGCCTGGAAGCCGTTGCCGTAGGTCTTGGTCAGCTGTCGGATGGACAGGGCGGAACTCATAGCGGGTCACTTACCGAGAAAAAGGTGCAGGACACGCCAGGTAAAGGCACTGGCGCAGTGAGTGCGGCCAATGGTGCTTGGCCTGGCCGCACAAGTACAGTCATGTGTATTGATAATGACTATCGAAGTAGCCGTGGTGTTCGATCAGGTCAGCGCAGTCATTACCGCTGCCTGGTACGCAGGGCGGGCCTTGAGGCGCTCGTACCAGGCCTCCAGGTGATGCATGGCCGGGCGCTCGATGGGCATTTCGAACCAGGCATAGATGAAGCTTCCCAATGGGATGTCGCCCATGCCGATCTGGTCACCGGAAAGGTACGGTTGTTTGGCCAGGGCTTCGTCGGCAATGGCCAGCAGCTGGGCGCATTGCTTGTGCGCAGCGTTGATCGCCACCCAGTCGCGCTGGTCTTCCGGGGTGCGCAACAGGCCCCAGAACAGTGGGCGGAACGGCGTGGCGAAGGACGAGGTGGTCCAGTCCATCCACTTGTCCGCCAGGGCGCGCTGACGCGGGTCGTCCAGGTACCAGCCCTGCTCCGCACCGTATTCGGCGCACAGGTAGCGGACGATGGTGTTGGATTCCCACAGGGTCAGGTCGCCGTCTTCCAGCATCGGCACCAGGCCGTTGGGGTTGCGCGCGCGGTAGTGCGGCTCGTTGACCACGCCGAAGGCGCCGCCGGCGTCGATCGACTCGAAATCCAGGCCCAGTTCGTGGGCGATCCATAGCGCCTTGCGCACATTGCTCGAATTCTTGCGGCCCCAGATCTTCAGCATGGCAACGTCCTTATGAATGCGGAGGTGGTGCAGTCTACTCCAGACTTTCGTCGCCTGTACCGGCCTCTTCGCGGGCACGCCCGCTCCCACAGGGATCGCACCAGGCCTCAGGGCGGTGCAGTACCTGTGGGAGCGGGCGTGCCCGCGAAGAGGCCGGTACAGGCAAACACCGGACTGAAACTCCCGCCGCCATACCCTGTCACTGTTCTGACCCGGCCGTTCGCAGCGTTGCGTCTAAGCTGTCTGGGACGGCTTACCCCCTGGTTCCAAGGAGGACCGATTATGTTGCTGTTGTGGTTGGTAGTGCTGGTGATCGGCGCGGCGTACCTCACGCACCGGCGCCTGGCGCCCTTGCATATTCTCGGCATCATGGCCGCTTATGTGCTGCTGATGGGCATTTTCAGCAGCGCTCCCGGCTGGCTGCTGACCCTGATCTGGATCGTGCTGGCACTGAAAGTCGCCCTGGTGGCGCTGCCGGAATGGCGCCGCAAGGTATTCACAGGCCCCGTGTTCAAGTGGTTCCAGCGCACCCTGCCGCCGATGTCGCAAACCGAACGCGAGGCGATCGACGCCGGCACCGTATGGTGGGACGGCGAACTGTTCAGCGGCCGTCCAGATTGGCGCACCCTGCTCGCCTACCCGGCGCCGAAGCTGACCGAAGAAGAACAGGCCTTCATCGATGGCCCGACGGAACAGCTCTGCGCCATGGTCAGCGACTGGCAGATCGGCCAGGACATGGACCTGCCGCCCGAAGCCTGGGCACATATCAAGCAGCATGGCTTCTTCGCCCTGATCATCCCCAAGGAATACGGCGGCAAGGGCTTTTCAGCCTACGCCCACTCCCAGGTGGCGATGAAGCTGGCCACCCGCAGCGGCGACCTGGCTTCCACCGTGATGGTTCCCAACTCGCTCGGCCCGGCCGAACTGCTGTTGCATTACGGCACTGACGAACAACGCAACCACTACCTGCCACGCCTGGCGCGTGGCGATGAAATCCCCTGCTTCGCCCTCACCGGCCCGCTGGCAGGTTCCGATGCTGGCGCCATGCCTGACACCGGGGTGGTCTGCAAGGGGCAATGGAACGGCGAAGAGGTCATCGGCCTGCGCCTGAACTGGGAAAAGCGCTATATCACCCTCGGCCCCGTCGCCACCCTGCTGGGCCTGGCGTTCAAGGCCTACGACCCGGACCACCTGCTCGGCGAGCAGGAAGAACTGGGTATCAGCCTGGCGCTGATCCCTACCGACACGCCCGGCGTCGAAATCGGCAAACGCCACCTGCCACTGGGCGCCGCGTTCATGAACGGCCCCAACAGCGGCAAGGACGTATTCGTGCCGCTGGAATTCCTCATCGGTGGCCAGGCCATGCTCGGCAAGGGCTGGATGATGCTGATGAACTGCCTGTCGGTAGGCCGCTCCATCTCCCTGCCGGCCGTGGGCACTGGCGCTGCCAAATACACCAGCCTGGTCACCGGCCAGTACGCCAACATCCGCGAACAGTTCAATGTTCCGCTGGCTGCATTCGAAGGCATCCAGGAATCGCTGGCACGCATCGGCGGCAATGCCTGGCTGATGGACAGCGCGCGGCTGCTGACCGCCAAGGCCGTGGACCTGGGCGAGAAGCCTTCGGTGCTGTCGGCGATCCTCAAGTACCACCTCACCGAGCGTGGCCGCGAGTGCATCCAGCACGCCATGGATGTACACGGCGGCAAGGCCATCATCATGGGCCCGAACAACTACCTGGGCCGTAACTGGCAAGGTGCACCGATTTTCATCACCGTCGAGGGGGCGAACATTCTTTCGCGCAACCTGATGATCTTCGGCCAGGGCGCCATCCGTTGCCACCCGTTCGTGCTCAAGGAAATGGCCCTGGCCGGGCGCGAGGACCGCGATCAGGCATTGAGGGAATTCGACGATCTGTTGATGAAACACATCATGTTCGCCGCGAGCAACGCGGCCAGCACGCTGGTGTTGAACCTCGGCCTCGGCCGCCTGGAAAGCGTACCGGGCGATGCCTTGAGCCAAGGTTACTTCCGGGCGCTCAACCGCCAGGCCGCGGCCTTCGCCCTGCTGGCCGACCTGTCGATGATGCTGCTGGGCGGCGCGCTGAAACGCCGTGAAAGGCTGAGCGCAAGGCTGGGGGATGTGCTGAGTTACCTTTACCTGTCCAGCGCCGCGCTCAAGCGCTATCACGACCTGGGCTCACCGGAACACATGCAGCCCCTGCTGCGCTGGGCGATGGAAGAGAGCCTGGGCCAGGCAGAAAAGGCCCTGGACCGGTTGCTCGACAACTTCCCCAACCGCTTTGTCGGCTGCGCACTGCGGGTACTGGTGTTCCCCTTCGGCCGCCGCCATACCGGGCCAAGCGATGAGCTGGATGCCGAGGTGGCGGCGCTGATCGGCCGCAGCAAGGGCGACCCGGCGCTGGAGGAGTTGCTTGCTGGTTGCTTCAGGCCACAAGCCGACGGCGACCCGGTGGCGACGCTGCAACAGGCCTACGACTTGCTGGATGAAGCGGCGCCCCTGCACAAGGCGCTGCATCAGGCAATCAAGGAAGGCAAGGTACGGCCGGCACCTGGGCAGTCGTTGATCGATGCAGCCGTTGAGGCCGGTGTATTGCAGGCTGGCGAAGAGCAACGGCTGCATGCCGCGGAGCAAGCTCGTCGGGCAGTGATCGATGTGGATGCCTTCGACAAGGCGCAGTTGCTGCCAGAGCAAGGCAAGGTGCGCTGAACCAAGGGGCCGCTTTGCGGCCTCATCAGCAACGGACGTATACTCCGCGCCCGTTTCAACCACCCCGAGGACCGCCCCATGGCCACCCCCCAACTGGAATATCATCTGCAACTGTTGAGCCACCTGCGTACCATCCTGGTGGCCCTGGGTGAAGCCGAGCAGGTACCGGAGGAAAGCCACGCCCTGTTCCTCGAACGATTCGATGAACTGCTGACCTTGCTGCCGCAAGACCCGCTGGAAAGCCAGTATCTGGGCCAGGACCTGATCTGCCAGGTGATCCTGCGATATCCGCAAATCGCCCACCTGGTGCCGCGCGACCTGCTGTGGTTCTTCGCTGGCGATTGCCTGCACTACATGCCCGACGAAGAGCTGGAGCTTTACCAGCAACTGGAAGAGCGCCGCTACGAAGCAGAACAGAACGGTGAGCCATTCGATTGGCATCAGCAGAAGCAGCTGTTGAACACGCCGAAACAGGCACCGGGCCACTAATCCCGAGCAATAGCCGCACCTGAAGTGCGGCTATCCCTGTTTCCATATCCCGATAACGAAAAGTATTACAGCCCCGCATAACTCATATCCATAGCCTGTCGTGGTCACGAAAGCTCTCGGTTCACTTCCCTTTCGCTGACCTGTGGAGAGCCTCCGCAGCCAACACTTCAACTGTATGGATATATCAATGAAAAAGCTCACACTAGCTATTGCCCTGGCACTTTCAGCTGGCACGGCAATCGCTGCTCCCGAAGAAGGACAGATCGAGTTCACCGGTTTCATCAACCCGGGTGGTACTTGCCCGATCGACCTGGTCAACCCGGGCCTGGGCGATGTGCCATGGGTTTCGTTGGGCACCCCCAATGCCAACAAGTTTGAAAAAACAGGTGATACCAGCGAGGAAGTAGCATTTGCCCTGCGGGTTACCCCTGGCGCAGGCTGCGTGCTTCCGCCCAACCCTACAGCCACGGTCAAGTTCGAGCCTCTGCACGGGATCGTTGGCCCAGGCTCCGACCTCTACGGTATTCGCCAGGGTGGCAGCGCGGCCACCGGCGTTGGTATCGCCATCAAAGATGATACCGGCACCAAAATCACGCCAAATACCGACTCCAAAGCTTACGACCTGTACCAGTCCTCGCCAACCGACATGCTGTTCTACGCGAACTACGAGTCGATTGTCGACGATGTCACACACGGCCTGGCCCAGACCTTTGTGAAATTCACCGTCGCCCTGCCTTGATCAAGTTGCCAGGTGCTTTCGCACCTGGTTCCTGTCGCCCGGATCTCACTCGGTCACTCCTCATGTCACTCTTCTCCCACACCTCGGTGCGCCTGGGCTGCCTGCTGGCGCTTGTCTGCACGCTTGGCAACGCCCATGCCGCCCTGACCATCAGCAGCACCCGTATCGTCTACAACAGCGACAAGCGCAGTGCGTCAGTGGTCATTGCCAACCCAGGCAAGCAACCCTATGCGGCCCAGGCCTGGGTCAACACCGCAGCCGATGACACCATTACCGCAGTACCCTTCGCCACTGCCCCGAACCTGTTCCGCCTGAACCCCGGCAAGGAACAGACCGTTCATATCAGCGGACTGCCCAACGACCTGCCACAGGACCGCGAATCGCTGTTCTTCTTCAACCTGCAGGAAATCCCCCAGGCGGTCGGCGATCAGGGCAACGCCCTGAACGTCGCCCTGCGCACACGCATCAAGCTGTTCTACCGACCAAGCCAGGTCAGCGGTGACCCCGTCCGCCGCCTGACCGACCTGCAAATCCACAGGACCATGCTTGACGGCGTTGCGCACCTGCGCATCCACAACCCCACCCCCTACCACTACACCTTCAACCGCCTGGAGGCGGTCAACGGCAAGCAGAACCGCCCGCTGGCCAACGCCGACATGCTTGCGCCCCTGAGCGAACAGCTGTTTGTCCTGCCCACGGCCGCCAAGCAGGTACTGGTCAGCATCATCAACGACTACGGCGGCACCAGCGAGCCCTTGATCCTGCCTGTTCACGACGCGCCCTGACACCGATCGGCACGCTCCAGGAGCACCCGTATGCCCAATTTCCCCCTTTGCCGCGGCCGTCAACGCTTACGCCGCGCTTGCCTGCTGCTGGCCGCCTTACCCGCTGCAGTGGCCTTCGCCGAGCCAGAAACACCCGGCGAAATCGACTTCCAGGCCGGCTTCATGTTCCAGCACCCAGACCAACCGGCCAACAGCGCGCAACTTGCCCTGCGCCTGCTGGCGAGCACGGTCGACCTTGCACCCGGTACCTACCGGGTCGAGCTGTCGGTCAATCTCGAATACGTGGGCCAGCGCGAAATCGCGTTCGAACTCGACAGCAGCGGCGACCGCTTGCAGCCCTGCCTCTCGCCTGCCTTGCTCGGTGAACTGGGCCTGCGCCTGGATGCCCTGCCAGACCCGGCACTGCTCGAACAACCCTGCCTCGACTTGCCAGCCGTGGTCCCTGGTGCCCGCGTGGACTTTGACGGCAGCCGGCTGCGGCTGGCGGTGTCGATCCCGCAGATTGCCCTGCGCCGTGACATCCGCGGGCAAGTCGACCCCGCGCTGTGGGACAGCGGTATCACCGCCGCTTTCGTCAACTACCAGGCCTCGACCTTGCAGCGCCAGAGCCGAGGGCAGGGGCGCTTCGACAGCCACGACCTGTACCTGCACAGTGGCGTGAACCTGGGCGACTGGCGCTTGCGCAGCAGCCAGACGTGGCGCCAGGACAGCCAGGGCCACAGCGAATGGACCCGGGCCTATACCTATGCACAAACCGACCTGCCCGGCACCTGGGGTAACCTGACCATCGGCGAAACCTTCACCGACAGCGATGTCTTTCGCGGCATACCGGTCACAGGCGTGCGCCTGGCTTCGGACTTCGACATGCTGCCCGACACCCATCGCAGCTACGCCCCGACCATTCGCGGTGTGGCCCAGACACGGTCCAGACTGGAGATCTGGCAAAACGGCTACCCGCTCTATTCCACCTACGTCAGCCCGGGTCCCTATGCCATCGATGATCTGGCAGTCGGCGGCACCGGCGAACTGGAAGTGGTACTGACCGAGGCCGATGGGCAGGTCCGCCGCTTCATCCAACCCTATGCCAATATCGGCAACCTGCTGCGCCCGGGCGTGGCGCGCTACAGCACCACTGCCGGGCGCTACAACCCCACTGGCGATCTGCTGACGCCGCCGTTGTGGCAAGGCACCGCAGCGCTCGGCACGGCCTGGAATACCACCCTGTATGGTGGCCTGATGGCCAGCGAAGGCTACCAGGCAGAAGCACTGGGTATCGCACGCGACCTGGGCAGCCTCGGCGCGGTGTCATTCGATGTGACCCACTCGACCAGTGAGTTCGCCGGCCTGCAAGGCAGCGACCTCGACGGCCTGAGCTATTCGTTCAAGTACAGCAAGACCTTCACTGCCGGCACCAACCTGCGCTTCGCCGGCTATCGCTATTCCACCGAAGGTTACCGCGACTTCGACCAGTGGGTACGCCAGCGCAGCCACGACCAGCAGTTTCGCGGCGGCCAACGCCGACGCCTGGAAGCCTCGCTGTACCAGACGTTTGGCGAGCGTAGCTCGGTGAGCCTGAACCTGACGCAACAGGACTACTGGCAACGTCAGGATGTCGAGCGCCAGTTCCAGGTTAACCTCAGCACATCGCACGGCGGTATCAGCTACCACCTGTATGCCTCGCAGTCACTGCAGGACAACGGCTACGGCAAGGACCGCCAGATCGGCCTGAGCCTGTCTTTTCCGCTGGCATTCGGCCGCCGCAGCAACATGAGCATGAACACCCAGCAAACGCGCAATGGCTCCCGGCAGCAGGCCAATCTGACCGGCAGCTACGACGA
Organism: Pseudomonas sp. B8(2017); assembly: GCF_002113575.1. Lineage (NCBI taxonomy): Bacteria > Pseudomonadati > Pseudomonadota > Gammaproteobacteria > Pseudomonadales > Pseudomonadaceae > Pseudomonas > Pseudomonas sp. B8(2017). The sequence continues at coordinate 17,854 of NZ_NEIO01000026.1, forward strand.
GCAGTTGAGCTACCACCTCAGCGCCAGCCGCAATGAACGCCAACAGCACGACTTCACGGTCGGCGCCGGCTACCAGACGGCACACGCCACCCTGGGTGCCGGGCTGAGCAAGGGCGAGGACTACCACAGCCTGTCATTGAGTGCCAACGGCGCCTTGCTGGCACATGCGGACGGCATCGAGACAGGCCCATACCTGGGTGAAACCATTGCCCTGGTGCAAGTACCCGACATCGCCGATGTGGGTTTGCAGAACGCCGCGGCAGTGCGCACCAACGACAAGGGTTATGCGCTGCTCCCCTACCTGCGCCCCTACAAAAGCAACTCGCTGGTGCTGAACACCGACCGCCTGGGGCCAGATGTGGAGATTGACAACGGTACGGCCCAGGTAATCCCACGCCGTGGCGCTGTAGTGAAGGCCACGTTCCAGGCCCGTCGGGTAAACCGTATTGTGCTGACCACCGTGCTGCCCAATGGCCAGCCCCTGCCGCTCGGCGCCCAGCTGATGGACAGCGCTGGCGAAATGCTCGCCACGGTTGGCCAGGCTGGCCAGGCCATCCTGATCACCGGCCTGGAAGCCCAGCAGGTTACCGCTCACTGGGGCGAGGACGCTGCGCCCCGCTGTAGCCTGCAACTGGACCCTGCCGCAGTGCCTGTCACCCAGGGTTACCGCATGCAAACCCTGACGTGCCTTTGACTATCCCATCTCGCAATGCGCTACGTGGCGAATACGTTCGCTGCGTGGCACCAGGATCGCACACATGAAACTTCTTAGTCATGCCGCGTGCATTGGCCTGCTGGCTTCGCTCACCTTGCACGCTGCCCCCGCGCTGGCCTTAGCGGACCCGAACAATTACTGCATCTGGCGCGGGACAGGTAGCCCACCCATGGTGTTCACGCGCAACCTGAACACCGTTCACATTGCCAGAGATGCACCAAAGGGCAGCGTTATCGGTGAGGTCAAAGGCGGCTTCACGATTGTCGACGGGAGCTCCAGTCTGGACCTGCGCTGCGTCAGCCTCGACGGAAAGCCTGCAACCCCCATGCGCTACAGGTTCGTAGCTGAAAGCGTTCTCCTCGACCCCTTGCCACCGTTCGAGGATGGCCACGTGCTCAAGACCAACGTCGAAGGCATCGGTGCCAGGGTGGAGCTTTCAGTCCCATTCAACGGCTCTGCAAAAAACTACTTCGACCCGGATCAGGGCCACACCGTGGTTCCCTTCAGCTCCAGCCTGAACCGGCCGAACGGCTTGGGGGTCGAGGTGGGTGGCGTGCTGTACAACGATATAACCCTGATAAAGACCGGCGACATCGCGCCAGGGGTGCATGCTGTCGATTCCTTGTTATTCCGCAGCTTTCAGGACTTCGATGGCATTGGCGAAGTGTTCCAGTACCGGGTTGCCGCCACCGTCGTTCAGGCACAGTGCCAGATCGCCGGCGACCCGGTAAAACCCAATCCGGTAGACTTGGGGTCATGGGAGCGCAGCGACTTTACCGGCCCGCCATTCACCACCCCTACCGCAGCCTTCGAGATTGCCCTGACCAGTTGTCAGACCGACCCGGCAGGCCTTACACAGGTGTCCATCGAACTGGATCCGACCAATGGTTCACGCCCACTCGACCCGGAAAACGGCGTAATGAGCCTGAGCAACGATGACACCGGCACCGCCGGTATCGCCATACAAGTGGTCAAAGATGGTAGCCCGATGCCTCTGAAGCGCGAGGTCAAGCTGCTGCCGATCAGCCCTGGCAACATGGCCCTGAGGTTTGGCGCCCATTTCATTCAAACCGGCGCACACGTCAAGGCCGGTAAAGCCGAAGGTGCGGTGAAGTTCACCTTGCGTTACCGATGAAATGCTCCCGGCACCTGTTGCAGGTGCCGGGAAAGCTCCGGGCATCAATCGCTGAGGGTACCGCTCAAAATGTCCTTGGCATCGTATATATAGTGCTGAACTTCATCGTCACGCTGCGCCTTGATCAGCTGGTTGAGTGCGTTGTAGGTCATCTTGAGACCCTGGCCATCATCGGTCATGTTGCCATAATCGTCATACTCCAGTTCGAATGCCTGAGGTGGAGCATCTGCAGGATCATGCGTATAACCTGTAAGTTGCGCCGGATCGTCAGCATTCTCGAATTGATACTTGGTCCTGTGCAGCTTCTTGTCGGTATCCCTCGTCGTCAGTGTTGTGATGTTGTTGACTGCGTCGAACCCGAATATCTGGTTGTAAATCTTGAATGGTGAACATGTCGCTGGAAAAGACTATATGGTGGATACCGGTGATGCATCTCCCATCGAAGTGGAAATTCCTTGGTCCGACATCGAAAAAGCAGGCAATGCCGCCGCCCTGCCCGTGCATTACGCAATCAGTGACAAGGACGGCCGTAACGCCCAAAACGCGCCTGCAACCGAGGTTAAAGTCGAGGCGGTAATCGTTGTTGCACCCAAGCCTGAGTTCTTGGGCTTGAACCAAGATAATGGCCGCTTGGTCTGCAAGTCGCTGAAAGACCCAGACAATCCGACAGCTCCTCCCGCCTTCCGCCTGCAAGTGCCAGACTTGAGCAAGTTCAATCTATCGGCAGGTGCAGAGATAACACTGATTTGGCGACTTTATTGGGGGAGACTGGTGATACCCCGCTCCCCCGGAACATGTGAAAGAAGAAATAGTAAAAATTGATGCTGACCACCCTGTTACCGGCTTTGTATGGCGCATCGAGCCTTACGAAAAACATATTCTACCGATCTACGAGGACGTAGATGGCCGACGCAGGGGCCGTGGAAGGGGGTTCTATTCATTCACTTACCAATCCACGAAAGTCAGCTCTGCACCGTTTGATACCGTGGTGAATATTGGTGGGGCTGGTGGAACATGTGAAATTTGAGGCGGCTTGAAATATCGGGTGCATAAAGTCTTGCACCCGATTTTCTCTACTCAGCCAAATCATTGATCAGACTTTTCCTACATAAAACACCGGGAATTCCGACTAAGGTGCCTGCAGATTCCATCTGCATCACTTAAGTTCGAGGAAGAGACCATGATGAACGCCTGCATCCATCCTGGGCGATATACGGCTATAGCCGTGGCCATAGCCTCTGCCAGCGCCATGTTGCTGTTCAGCAACACCGCCGAGGCCGCTATTCCCATTACCAAAGATACGGTGATCGATAGCGCTGCACCCCTCGACAGCTATCACGTGCATGGCGCCAAACTTACCGCCAACGGCGCTGTCACCAATGAGATCGACGGCGAAAAGGGCTCGACCCTGGAGTTGAACGGCACCACCGTGACCGGGGCCGGTGGTGCCAGTGGCATGACACTGGACGGCACCACCGCCACCCTTCGTGACAGTACGATAAGCGGGCCCAGAAACCAGGGCATCAGTGCCCGCGGTGGCTCACAGGTCACTGCTCTGACTAGCCGGATCAGTGGCGCGCTGCGGGGTGCCACCCTGAACGCAAGCAGCTTGACACTGGAAAACAGCGAACTGCGTGGTACCAACAGCACAGCCCAGGGCGCAGTGTTGATGGGCGGCACGCTGAATGCGCGCAACAGCATCATCAGCGGTGGCCAGGAAGGCATCAGCGTTACCAATGTCCGTGGCCAAGCCTCCGGGCCGAGCAGCATCGTGCTGGACGGTACTAGTGTTATCGGTGAGCGCGGTTCTGCCATCGTGGTCGGCGCTGGGGCTGGCAACCCGGTCAACGCCAGCATCGACATCCTCAATGGCTCGACCTTGAGCGCCGGCAGCGGCCCCCTGGTGTCGATTGCCGCTGACGGCAACGCCACGCTGAGGGTCAGCGCCAGCCACCTGGTGGGCGACATCGTTGCCGAACAGGGCGGGCGCGCCGATCTCACCCTGGAAAACGGCAGCACCCTCAAGGGCAACCTGGAAAACATCGAGAAACTGACCATCAACAGCCAGGCCGAGTGGACGCTGAGCCGTGACGCCAAACTCAACGACCTGGCCATGAACGGCGGGGCCATCCGGCTCGGTGCCGCAGCAGGCGACTTCAATACCCTGTCGGTAGCCAACCTTGAAGGCAGCGGCAAGTTCATCATGGATGTCAAATTCGACACTGGCGAAGCCGACCATCTGCAGGTTACCGGGCACGCCACCGGCAACCACCAGCTGCTGGTCAGCAGCAGCGGCAGCGACCCGCAGGCCGAAAGCAGCCTGCATCTGGTGCACACCGCCAGCGGCGATGCGCAGTTTTCGCTGGAAGGGGGGCCAGTAGACCTCGGCGCCTACTCCTACAGCCTGAAACAGAGTGCAGACGGCAACGACTGGTACCTCGACACCACCACCCGCACCGTCAGCCCCGGCACGCAAACCCTGCTGGGGTTGTTCAACAGTGCCCCGACCGTGTGGTATGGCGAACTCACGACCCTGCGCAGCCGCATGGGTGAAATCCGCCGCGACACCGGCAAGACCGGTGCGTGGATGCGCAGCTATGGCAACAAGTTCAACGTGTCCTCCAGCGCTGGCACAGGCTACCAGCAAACTCAGCAAGGCCTGTCGTTTGGTGCCGACACCCCGCTGCCGCTGGGCGATGGCAACTGGCTTGCCGGGGTAACTGCCGGCTACAGCAACTCTGACCTCAACCTGCCTCGCGGTGCCTCGGGCAAGGTCGACAGCTACCATGTCGGTGCCTATGCAACCTGGCTGCAACCGCAAAACGGTTACTACCTGGACGCGGTGGCCAAGTTCAACCGCTACCAGAACCAGGCCGATGTACGCCTGAGCGATGGCAAGCAGGCCAAAGGGGACTACGACAGCAATGGGTTTGGCGCTTCGGTGGAATTCGGCCGCCACCTGCGCCTGGCCAATGACTACTTCATCGAACCCTACGGGCAGCTTTCGGCAATGGCCGTGCAAGGCCAGAGCATAACCCTGGACAACGGCATGCGTGGCCATGGCGACAGTGCCCGCTCGCTGCAGGCGAAACTGGGCTCGGTAGCTGGCCGTGACTTCGATCTGGGCCGGGGCCGCAGCGTGCAACCTTACCTGAAGGCGGCGTTGGCCCACGAGTTTGCTCAGAACAACGACGTCAAGGTCAACGACAACACGTTCAAGAACGACCTGTCCGGCTCGCGCGCAGAGTTTGGCGCAGGTGTATCCGTGGCCTGGGCCGAGCAGTGGCAGGCACATGCCGAGTTCGACTACAGCCACGGCGAAAAGATAGAACAGCCTTGGGGCGTAAGTGCCGGGCTGCGTTACAGCTGGTAATACACGAATACGGGGAGGCATTTGCCTCCCCTTTTTATTGAGGAGTTACCCCATGACAGCTTCAAGATCCCCCTCCTCCCCTCCTGAAGCCGACATTGCCATGCCGTGATAGCGACAAACAGGCATTCGGCCGATAGGCTGCTGCGCTACAGAAATGATGGCCAAAAAAAAAAGCCACTCTCGAAAGAGTGGCTTTTTTAAATTGGAGCGGGAAACGAGACTCGAACTCGCGACCCCGACCTTGGCAAGGTCGTGCTCTACCAACTGAGCTATTCCCGCATTGTGAAGCTTTACCGCTATCGGCGTGAAGCGCCTTGAAGACCTTCACCACCACTGCACCGCATAGACGCCACAGTATTTAAACTGGAGCGGGAAACGAGACTCGAACTCGCGACCCCGACCTTGGCAAGGTCGTGCTCTACCAACTGAGCTATTCCCGCAAATGGCGTCCCCTAGGGGACTCGAACCCCTGTTACCGCCGTGAAAGGGCGGTGTCCTAGGCCACTAGACGAAGGGGACACACGACACTTTTCAGTGCACCAGGTTTGAACCTCACGATTCAGCCTGGATTTTCTTTTCCTGCCTCGCCGAAGCGCTGCCGGAGAAACTGGAGCGGGAAACGAGACTCGAACTCGCGACCCCGACCTTGGCAAGGTCGTGCTCTACCAACTGAGCTATTCCCGCAATTTGGCGTCCCCTAGGGGACTCGAACCCCTGTTACCGCCGTGAAAGGGCGGTGTCCTAGGCCACTAGACGAAGGGGACACGCTGCTGGCATTACTGCCTGCTTTCACTCCCTGCCGCGTTTCGCTGTGTGCTTTACGCTGCAAGTGGCGCGCATTCTATGGATGGTTCGGACAGGCGTCAACCCCTTTGTAGAAATTTATTTAAATCAATGACTTCCGGGTGAGTTGGGGTGCAGATGCGGGATGGGTTGCCGATATAAAGAGAGGCAATCCTGTGCCGGCCCTTTCGCGGCTAAAGCCGCTCCCACAGGGACCGTGCGCAGCTTGAAGGCAGCGCCGTACCTGTGGGAGCGGCTTTAGCCGCGAAAGGGCCGGTACAGGCATATAGCCGCTATTCGCCCCCCGGCAAACTCACTACACTCAAAGCTGTAATTCTTCTTCAATGAGGCATTAACGGTGACACCACTTCTGATCACCCTGCTCATCGTGGCGGGTATCGCGTTGCTGATCGTGATCGGCTACCTAAACAATGTGGTCGAGAACGGCAAGCTCGAGCGCGCCCGGATGAAGGTCGAGCTGGCCGACCGCCTGCGCCGTTGTGGCGAAATCACCGAGACCTTCCCCGGCCAGTTCATGACCCCGGCGCTTAAGTTGCTGCTGACCCGCCTGGAGCTCAACCTCAACCAGCGTCAACTGGCGATGGACAAGCACAATGCCGAGATCAAGGCGCGCATCGCCGAACTGGAGAGGCTGATTGCCCAGGGCGGGCAGATTCCGGTAAACAACCCGCCCAACCCGATCCAGACCGAGATCAAGGCCAAGGATGTCCGCTTCCTGCTGGAGGCGTTGCACAACCAGGTGACCCGCGCCGCCCAGGAGGGCTTCCTGCCCACGCCCGAGGCCAAGCAATGGATCAAGGAAATCCGCCATATCCTGGTGCTGCTGCATATCGAGTTCTTCAACAACCTCGGCCAGCAGGCCCTGCAGCAGAACCAGCCAGGCCAGGCGCGCCTGGCCTTCGAGCGCGGCGTGCAGTACCTGCGCAAGCAGCCGGAGCCGAAGGTATATGAAGAGCAGCTGACGTACCTGGAGAAGCTGCTGGCCCGGGCCAACGCCCAGGTGCTGGACCGCATGGCCCCGGCGGAGGACGAGCAGAATGAACTGACCCAGGGGCTCAAGACCGATGAGGAAGAGACCTGGAAGAAGAAGGTGATGTACGACTGATGCTTTAACCTGTACTGGCCTCTTCGCGGCTAAAGCCGCTCCCACAGGGACCGCACTGCCTTCAGGCTTGATGCCATCCTTGTGGGAGCGGCTTTAGCCGCGAAGAGGCCGGTACAGGCAACGACCATCAGCAGTCGGTCAGCTCCAGAAAAATCGCCGCCAACCGCTCCAGCCCCACCTGATCCGCCTCACTGAAGCGCCCAAGCTTCGGGCTGTCCAGGTCCAGCACACCAATCAACCTGCCCTCCTTCACCAACGGGATCACCAGCTCGCTGTTGGACGCGCTGTCACAGGCAATGTGCCCCGGGAACGCATGCACGTCCTCGACCCGCTGGGTCTGCCGGGTGGCCGCTGCCGCCCCGCACACGCCCTTGCTGAACGGGATGCGCACGCACGCCACCTGGCCCTGGAACGGGCCCAGCACCAGCTCTTCGTTGCGGTTGAGGTAGAACCCCGCCCAGTTCAGGTCGTCCACCTGGTTATAGAGGAATGCCGAAAACTGCGCGGCATTGGCGATGAAGTCACGCTCGTCGGCAAACAGCGCCTGCACTTGCGCCGCCAGCAGGTTGTAGCCGTCGAGGCCGGCGCCACTGGCATTGAGGTCGATCATTTACTTTTGCTCCAGCAATTGCAGCCCGACCCAGTAGCGGGCGAACTGATAGGCACAACGGCCATTACGGTTACCGCGGCCGGTGGCCCAGCGCACGGCGAGGATGTCGAGTTCTTCGCTGCGCTGCCAGGCCAGGCCGGCAGTTCGCGCGAGTTGGCCGATCCAGTGCTCGACCACGTTCAGGAAGTGTTCCTGGGTGAAGGGGTAGAACGACAGCCACAGGCCAAAACGGTCGGACAGGGCAATCTTGTCTTCCACCGCTTCACTGGGGTGCAGCTCGCCGTCCACGCGCTTCCAGTTCTCGTTGTCGCTCTCCTTCTCCGGCACCAGGTGGCGGCGGTTGGAGGTGGCGTACAGCAGCACGTTGTCGGGGGCCTGCTCGAGCGAGCCGTCGAGCACGCTCTTGAGCACCCGGTAGTCGCCCTCCCCGGCTTCGAACGACAGGTCATCGCAGAACAGGATGAAGCGCTGCGGCAACTTCTGCAGCTGCTCGACCACCCGTGGCAGGTCGGCCAGGTGGTCGCGTTCGATTTCGATCAGGCGCAGGCCGGCACCGGCGTGCTCGGCCAGCAGGGCACGTACCAGCGACGACTTGCCGGTGCCGCGCGAGCCCCACAGCAGTGCATGGTTGGCCGGCATGCCGTTGATGAACTGATGGGTGTTGCGGCCCAGCTGGTCACGCTGCTGGTCGACGCCGATCAGGTCGCTGAGGCGGATGTCCAGGCTGACTTCCAGCGGCAGCAGGTAGCCGCTGCGGCCATCGCGCTGCCAACGCGCGGCCAGGGTGTTGGCCCAGTCGATGTTCGGGCGCTGGGCCGGCAACAGGGGTTCGAGGCGGGCCAGTACCGATTCGGCGCGGTCCAGGAAAGCAATCAAGCGAGCGTCCATGACGACTCCTACGAATTTCAGTTTTTTGGGGCCGCTGCGCGCCCCTTCGCGGGCTTGCCCGCTCCCACAGGTACACTGCAAATCTCGAGGGCAGTGATATACCTGTGGGAGCGGGCAATCCCGCGAAGGGGCGCAAAGCGGCCCCCGCTTGGCAATCAACTGAAATGAACAGACAGACCCACCAGCAGCCGGGGCTATTCGGCTATGCTTGCGCAGCGCAAGGGACGTGAAACCGGCTCGGGACACATGGATATCAAGTTCACCAATCGCCTGTCATACAAGCAAGCCCGGTTGACAGTCCTGGTCGGCTTCATCCTGGGAACATTGCTCAGTCTCTTCCAGATCGGCATCGATTATGCCAGCGAAGACGCGTCCATCAACCGTGAAGTGCGTGCCTTGCTGCAAATCAGCCACAACCCGGCCTCGCGCATCGCCTACAACATCGACTCGGAACTGGCCCTGGAGCTGACCCGCGGCCTGCTGCAATCGCCGGCGATCATCCGTGCGCGGCTGATCGACAACAACGAAACAGTGCTGGCCGACGTCGAACGGCCGCGCCTGCAGGACCGCTACCGGCCGCTCAGCGACTTCCTGTTTGGCGACCAGCGCCAGTTCAAGGAACGCCTGTACCTGACCCACATGCCCGAGGAATACCTCGGCACCCTGTACCTGGAGGTGGACACCTACGCCTTCGGCAGCCGCTTTCTCGACCGTGCCGGCATCACCTTGCTCAACGGTTTCGCCCGCAGCCTGGTGCTGACCGGCATCCTCCTGGCGCTGTTCTACATGATGCTGACCAAGCCGCTGGTGACGGTGATCGGCGCGCTCAGCGGCAGCGACCCGCGCAAGCCCCGGCAAACCCGCGTGGCCTGCCCGCACGGCCACGAACACGACGAGATCGGCGTACTGGTGAAGGTCGCCAACCAGCAGTTCGTCAGCATGGCCACCGAGATCGAGCAGCGGCGCACCGCGGAAAACCGCCTGACCCAGTACCTCAACGAGCTGGAAGATATCGTCTCGGCACGCACCAACGAGCTGAAGGCCAGCAACAGCAGCCTGAGCCTGTCCAACCAGGAGCTGGAAGAAGCCCGTCGCCGGGCGCTGGACATGGCCCAGGCACGCGCCGCCTTCCTCGCCAACATGAGCCACGAAATCCGTACCCCGCTCAACGGCATGCTCGGCATGATCGCCCTTGCCCTGGACAGCCCGCTGCCCAGCGAACAACGCCAGCAGCTGGCGATTGCCCATGACTCGGGCAAGGTACTGGTGGAGTTGCTCAACGATATTCTCGACCTGTCCAAGTTCGATGCCGGCCAGCTGGAGCTGGAGCGCATTCCGTTCGACATGGGCTCGATGGTCGAGGACACTGCCAACCTGCTGTCGCAGAACACCGCGCAAAGCGTGGAGCTGACCTGCCTGATCGCCCGCGACTTCCCCAGCAGCGTGCTTGGCGACCCCACGCGGGTACGGCAGATCGTCAGCAACCTGCTGTCCAACGCCCTCAAGTTCACCCGCTTCGGCCGCGTGGATGTGCGCCTGGCGACCATCGTCGGCGGTGTGCGCCTGGAAGTGCGCGACACCGGCATCGGCATCCCCGAAGAAGCCCAGGCGCGGATCTTCCAGCCGTTCACCCAGGCCGGCGCCGGCATCACCCGCCAGTACGGCGGCACCGGCCTGGGCCTGGCGCTGACACGCAACCTCTGCAAGGCCATGCAGGGCCACCTGCATATCAAGTCCGACCCGGGCTTCGGCAGCCGCTTCACCGCCGAGCTGCCGCTGGCCGTGCACACCGAAGCCATCCCGCCGGCACCGTTGCACGGGCGCGTGGCTGCGCTGAGCGCGGCCGGCAGCGGGCTCGATGAACTGTTGCAGGACCTTTTGCCCGCCTGGGGCCTTGCCTATCAGCACCATGACAGCAGCGCGGGGCTGGACGCCACGGCCATTGACCTGCTGATCACCGACAGCCTGGACCAGCTGTTCGAACTGCGCCCGGCACTGAAGACACCGATCCTGCTGGTGACCGCCTACGGCAACTTCCTGCCCAGCGAACAGTCGGTCACCCTCGCCCCCCTGCACCAGCTGGCCCGGCCGCTGGCGCGCAACGCCCTGTACCAGACCTTGCGCCGCACCTTGCAGGGCCACGAGCCCGAACACCCGCTGGCCACCCCGGCCATCACCCTGGAACAAGGCCGCGCGCGCATCCTGCTGGTGGAGGACAACCCGGTGAACCAGCTGGTGGCCAAGGGCATGCTGGCCAAGCTCGGTTGCCAGGTACAGCTGGCCACCCAGGGCGCCGAGGCCCTGGAGCTACTGGAACAGGACGAATTCGACCTGGTACTGATGGACTGCAACATGCCGGTGATGGACGGCTACGAGGCCAGCCGGCGCATCCGCCAGAGCGGCCGCTGGCCCGACCTGCCGATCGTCGCCCTCACGGCCAACGCCATGCCCGAGGAGCGCGAGCGCTGCCGGGCAGCGGGCATGAACGACTACCTGGCCAAGCCGTTCCGCCGTGAAGAGCTGCTGGCGCTGGTCGACCACTGGGTGCCGGTCAACGGCTGAGCAGGCGCTCGATGTCCGCTTCCAGGGCCTGCGGCTTGGTGGTGGGGGCGTAGCGCGTTACCTGGCCAGAGGCCGGGTCGACCAGGAACTTGGTGAAGTTCCACTTGATCTTCTGGCTGCCCAGAATGCCCGGGGCGCGCTGCTTGAGTTCGACGAACAGCGGGTGGCTGCCGGGGCCGTTGACCTCGACCTTGCGGAACAGCGGGAAGCTCACGCCGAAATTGCGCTCGCAGAACTGGGCAATTTCCCGTGCATCGCCCGGCTCCTGCTTGCCGAACTGGTTGCAGGGGAAGCCCAGCACCACCAGGCCGCGTGCGCGGTAGGCCTGCCACAGTTGCTCCAGGCCCTTGTACTGCGGGGTAAAGCCGCACTGGCTGGCGGTATTGACCACCAGCAGCGCCTTGCCGGGGAAGTCGCCGAGCTTCTTGTGCTCGCCGCCCAGGGTCACACAGGGGATGTCCAGTATCGATCCAGCCATGGTCGGGCTCCGGTCAGTCGCGCGGGCGCAGGTCGATGCACACCGAGTTGATGCAGTAGCGCAGGCCGGTCGGTGGCGGGCCATCGGGGAATACGTGGCCCAGGTGCGCATCGCAGCGGGCACAGGTGACTTCGGTGCGGATCATGCCGTGGGAGGTGTCGCGGATCTCGATCATCGCGCTTTCCTCGATGGGCGCGTAGAAGCTCGGCCAGCCGCAGCCGGAATCGAACTTGGTCTGCGCATCGAACAGTGCCAGGCCGCAGCAGATGCAATGGTAGATGCCGTCGCGGCGCTCGCTGTTGTACTTGCCGCTGAACGGCCGCTCGGTGCCCTTGAGGCGGCACACCTGGTACTGCTCGGGGTCGAGCATCGACCGCCATTGTTCCAGGGTTTTCTCGATCTTTTGCATGTAGGGACCTCGGCAGGCTGAATTTCACTGCGCACCGTCTTTTCCGGGGCGCGGGTGGCACGTATATTAGTTGGCTTCGTGTGCCAGGCGTTCAGTCTGGCACCCGCTTCCTGCCCTTTCAAACCTTTCGGCGGGGCGTAGCGCGTTTTCTCAATCGGGATCCCATCATGCAGTTCAGCAAATCGAACAAGCTCGCCAATGTCTGCTACGACATTCGCGGCCCAGTGCTCAAGCACGCCAAGCGCCTGGAAGAGGAAGGCCACCGCATCCTCAAGCTGAACATCGGCAACCCGGCGCCGTTTGGCTTCGAGGCGCCTGACGAAATCCTCCAGGATGTGATCCGCAACCTGCCCACCGCGCAGGGCTACAGCGACTCCAAGGGCCTGTTCAGCGCGCGCAAGGCGGTGATGCAGTACTGCCAGCAGAAGCAGATCGAAGGCGTCGGTATCGAGGACATCTACCTGGGTAATGGTGTGTCCGAGCTGATCGTGATGTCGATGCAGGCGCTGCTCAACAACGGCGACGAAGTGCTGATCCCGGCCCCCGACTACCCGCTGTGGACCGCCGCCGTGAGCCTGGCCGGCGGCAAGCCGGTGCACTACCTGTGCGACGAGCAGGCCGACTGGTTCCCCGACCTTGAGGACATCAAGGCCAAGATCACCCCGAACACCAAGGCCCTGGTGATCATCAACCCGAACAACCCGACCGGCGCGGTGTACTCCAAAGAGCTGCTGCTGGGCATGCTGGAACTGGCCCGCCAGCACAACCTGGTGGTGTTCTCCGACGAGATCTACGACAAGATCCTGTACGACGAAGCCGTGCACATCAGCACCGCCTCGCTGGCCCCCGACCTGCTGTGCCTGACCTTCAACGGCCTGTCCAAGTCGTACCGGGTGGCGGGCTTCCGTTCCGGCTGGCTGATCATCTCCGGGCCCAAGCACCACGCGCAAAGCTACATCGAAGGCATCGACATGCTGGCCAACATGCGCCTGTGCGCCAACGTGCCGGCCCAGCATGCCATCCAGACCGCGCTGGGCGGCTACCAGAGCATCAACGACCTGGTGCTGCCGCCGGGCCGCCTGCTGGAGCAGCGCAACCGCACCTACGAGCTGCTGAACGACATCCCGGGCGTGAGCTGCGTCAAGCCGATGGGTGCGCTGTATGCATTCCCGAAGATCGACCCGAAGGTTTGCCCGATTCACAACGACGAGAAGTTCGTGCTCGACCTGCTGCTGTCGGAGAAGCTGCTGATCGTTCAGGGTACGGCGTTCAACTGGCCGTGGCCGGACCACTTCCGCGTGGTCACCTTGCCGCGGGTGGATGACCTGGAGGCGGCGATTGGCCGGATCGGGAATTTCCTGAAGGGTTATTCGCAGTAAGTGATGGCCCTGGGGGCGCTTTGCGCCCCTTTCGCGACACAAGGCCGCTCCTACAGGATTACGCGATCAGTTGTAGGAGCGGCCTTGTGTCGCGATGGGCTGCAAAGCAGCCCCAAAACCCCACAGGACGTTTCTTACATCCTGCAACGCTCTATCCCACAGCCCCCGCGCCATCCTCTGCCATACTCCGCCGTACACAGTTTGAAATAGTCGCCCGATTGAATCGGCACGGCCGGCACCTTATATACCCCGCAGTAAGCGACAACTCATCCGTCAGGAGAACGTAACAACCATGATGCGCATTCTGTTGTTTGTAGCCACCAACCTCGCGGTGGTGCTGGTTGCAAGCATTACCCTGAGCCTGTTCGGTTTCAACGGGTTCATGGCCGCCAACGGGGTCGACCTGAACCTCAGCAGCCTGCTGGTGTTCTGCGCCGTGTTCGGCTTTGCCGGCTCCCTCGTCTCGCTGTTCATCTCCAAGTGGATGGCGAAGATGACCACCGGCACCCAGATCATCAGCCAGCCGCGCACCCGCCACGAACAGTGGCTGCTGCAAACGGTCGAAGAGCTGTCCCGTGAAGCGGGCATCAAGATGCCCGAGGTGGGTATCTTCCCGGCGTACGAGGCCAACGCCTTCGCCACTGGCTGGAACCGCAACGACGCACTGGTAGCCGTGTCCCAGGGCCTGCTGGAGCGTTTCTCGCCCGATGAAGTGCGGGCAGTGCTGGCCCACGAGATCGGCCACGTGGCCAACGGCGACATGGTCACCCTGGCGCTGGTGCAAGGCGTGGTGAACACCTTCGTGATGTTCTTCGCACGCATCATCGGCAACTTCGTCGACAAGGTGATCTTCAAGAACGAAGAAGGCCAGGGCATTGCCTACTACGTGGCGACCATCGTTGCCGAGCTGATCCTGGGCATTCTGGCCAGCATGATCGTGATGTGGTTCTCGCGCCGCCGCGAATACCGCGCCGACGAAGCCGGTGCACAGCTGGCCGGTACCGCGGCGATGATCGGCGCCCTGCAGCGCCTGCGCGTGGAGCAAGGCCTGCCGGTGCACATGCCCGACACCATGAAGGCCTTCGGCATCAATGGTGGCCTGAAGCACGGCCTGGCCGGGCTGCTGATGAGCCACCCGCCGCTGGAAGACCGTATCGAGGCCCTGCGCCGTCGCGGTTGATCCAACCGGTAAAAACAAAGGGCGACTTCGGTCGCCCTTTTTTGTACACCTGTGCCGGCCTCTTCGCGGGCTCGCCCGCTCCCACAGGTTCACCACATACCTTGAGGATTGTGCAGTACCTGTGGGAGCGGGTTCACCCGCGAAAGGGCCGGTGCAGGCTACACACCTGTCATCGGCTGACCCGGTAAACCCGCTCCAACAAACTGGAAGCTCCGGCCTGCAGGAACTTCGGGCTTTCCTTAATCACCTCCACAGCCTCCAGCTCATCCACCTGCCACCCGGTAAACCCCTGCCGCAGCTCTTCATCCCCGACCGAAAACGGCGGCCCGCCCAACAAAGCCTGATCATAATCCAGAGTCACCACCACCCCCTGGCAACCCGCCGGCAGCAAGCCCGACAACAACTGCATGTAAGCCACACGCATCTGCGCCGGCAAGGCAATCAGCGCCGCCCGGTCATACAGCCCCGCGCAGTCGCCGATATCCCCTGCCTGCAACGCAAAGAAATCCCCACACCAGAGCTCCACGTCACCACTGCGCCAAACCTCGAAAGCCCCGCGCTGTTGCACCTCGGCTTCAAGCCCATGCTCGCGGAAGAAAGCCTCCACCGCCCGCCGCGACAGCTCTACGCCCAACACGCGGTGCCCCTGCCCAGCCAGCCAGGCCAGGTCCAGGCTCTTGCCGCACAACGGCACCAGCACGCGGCTGCCCGGCGCCAGGCCAAGCGCTGGCCAATACTTCTGCAGATAGGGGTTCACCTGCGCCTGGTGAAAGCCGATCTGGTTGTCGGCCCACCGCTGCTGCCAGAACGCTGGCTCCATGATCACTCCCGATTTTTAGATGGTTTGTCGGTAAAAGTTGGTTTGGATTCCGATCTGTAGTTGATCGAAGATGAGTGCATCTTAACCGTCAGGACCCTGCCATGCTGCCCAGCCTGTTCATTTCCCATGGTTCCCCCATGCTTGCCCTGCAACCCGGCGCCAGCGGGCCGGCGCTGGCCGGGCTGGCCAACGCCCTGCCCCGGCCGAAAGCGATCGTGGTGGTGTCGGCGCACTGGGAAAGCCGCGAACTGCTGGTTACCGGTAGCGCACGACCAGAGACCTGGCATGACTTCTACGGTTTCCCACCGGCGCTGTATGCGGTGCAGTACCCGGCGCCGGGCGACCCCACACTTGCCGGCCAGGTCAGTGAACTGCTGCAGGCTGCCGGGCTGCCTGCCCGGCTGGACGCGCAGCGGCCGTTCGACCACGGCGCCTGGGTACCGCTGTCGCTGATGTACCCGGATGCGAATATTCCGGTGGTGCAGGTTTCACTGCCCAGCCACATGGGGCCGGCGCTGCAGGTCAAGGTAGGCCAGGCGTTGGCGGGTTTGCGCGACCAGGGCGTGCTGCTGATCGGCTCGGGCAGCATTACCCACAACCTGGGCGAACTGGACTGGCATGCCGGGCCGGACGTGATCGAGCCTTGGGCACTGGCGTTCAGGGATTGGGTGGTGGAAAAGCTGCGGGCGGATGATCAGGAAGCGCTGCTGGGTTATCGGCAACAGGCGCCGTTTGCGGTGCGTAACCATCCCAGTGATGAGCATTTCCTGCCGCTGTTCTTTGCCTTGGGGGCTGGGGGCAAAGTCGGGGTGGTGCACCAGGGGTTTACCCTGGGGGCGTTGGGGATGGACATTTATCGGTTCGACTGAAGGGCCTCTTCGCGGGCTTGCCCGCTCCCACAGGTCCTCCACAGGCCTTGAGAGCTGTGATGCACCTGTGGGAGCGGGCAAGCCCGCGAAGAGGCCGGCACAGGCAAAAAAAATCCCCAGCCAAAGCCGGGGATTTTTTCATTGCGCCAGGATCAATCCTCGCGGTAGCGACGCAGCTTCAGCTGCTTGCCAGCCACGCGGGTGTCCTTGAGCTTGGACAGCAGCTTCTCCAGGCCATCTTCCGGCAGCTCGACCAGGCTGAAGCTGTCGCGCACCTGGATGCGGCCAATGGCGTCACGGGCCAGGCCACCTTCGTTGAGGATCGCGCCCAGCAGGTTCTTGGCAGCGATGCCGTCACGGGCACCCAGGGCAGTACGGCAACGCACACGGCCTTCGGCCAGCGGCATCGGCGCACGGCGCTCGCGGTCACCACGCTCCGGACGCTCGCCACGCTCACCACGTTCGGTACGCTCACCACGCGGGGCGAAGCTCGGCACCAGCGGCTGTTCACGCTCTACCGCAGCCAGGTCCAGCGCCTGGCCATTGGTGGCCTTGCGCAGCAGGGCAGCAGCCAGGGCACGCGCGCTGCAACCCAGGTCGGCGGTCAGGCGGTCGAACAGCTCGCCGTGGGTGGCTTCCGCTTCGGCAACCAGCGGCGCCAGGCTCGAGGTCAGCTTCTTGATGCGGGCGTCCAGCACGGCCTGGGCATTCGGCAGGCGGGCTTCGGCAACTTTCTGCCCGGTTACGCGCTCGATCACCTGCAGCATGCGGCGCTCACGCGGGGTGACCAGCAGCAGTGCACGGCCATCGCGACCAGCACGGCCGGTACGGCCGATACGGTGTACGTAGGACTCCGGGTCGTACGGCATGTCGACGTTGAACACGTGAGTGATGCGCGGTACGTCCAGGCCACGGGCAGCGACGTCGGTAGCGACAACGATGTCCAGGCGGCCATCCTTGAGCGAGTCGATCACGCGCTCACGCTGGTTCTGGGCGATGTCGCCGTTCAGAGCGGCAGCCTTGTAGCCCTTGGCTTCCAGCGCGGAGGCCAGGTCCAGGGTGGCTTGCTTGGTACGCACGAAGGCGATCAGCGCGTCGAACTCTTCCACTTCCAGCAGACGCAGCACAGCCGGGATCTTCTGGTCGGCGTGGACCATCAGGTGGGCCTGCTCGATCGCGGTAACGGTCTGGGTCTTGCTCTGGATCTTGACGTGCTTGGGCTCGCGCAGGTGGCGTTCGGCGATCGAACGGATCGACGACGGCAGGGTGGCGGAGAACAGCACGGTCTGGCGGCTGGCCGGGATGGCATCGAAGATCACTTCGAGGTCGTCCATGAAGCCCAGCTTGAGCATCTCGTCGGCTTCGTCCAGTACCAGGTACTGCACGGTCGACAGGACTTTTTCGTCACGACGCAGGTGGTCGCACAGACGGCCCGGGGTGGCCACGACGATTTGCGCGCCGTTGCGGATCGCTCGCAGCTGTGGGCCCATCGGGGCACCACCGTAGACGGCGACCACGTTCACGCCCGGCATCTGCTTGGCGTAGGTTTCGAAAGCGGTAGCAACTTGCAGCGCCAACTCACGGGTTGGCGCCAGGATCAGGGCTTGCGGTTCGCGCTTGCTCACATCGATCTTGTTGAGGATCGGCAGGGCGAAGGCAGCGGTCTTGCCGGTGCCAGTCTGCGCCTGGCCGATCATGTCGTGACCGGCGAGGATGATCGGGATCGATTGTTGCTGAATGGCGGACGGCTCTTCGTAGCCGGTCGCCAGAACGGCAGCAACAATATTCGGATTGAGATCGAGAGCGGCGAAGCCGCCGGTTTCCTGGGTCATGGGTCTGCCTCTAGGTGCATCCGCAAAGACCCATGCTCCAAAGCTGCACAAGCCATGAAAGACCGACAGGTCACCCAGGCAGCTTTGGCGGCGGGGATTTGCGAAAACGATTGAAAAAGAAAACGTGGGAAAGTCCGCCTAGCGGACGTGCAGCCGAAGCTGGACTCGGAGGGTTTGCACCACCTGATTTTGCGGTCCGCTAAAAGACCGGCGCGTACTATACCCGAAATCGTGCGCAGACGTGAGGAATATTTTCAGGGTGCCTGGCCAGTGTCGGGCCATCAATTACCTGGAGCTGAATCGATAATTCTTTATTGCCTGTATCGGCCTCATCGCCGGCAAGCCAGCTCCCACAGGGACAGCGCATGGCTTGAGGCCAACGCGGTCGGTGTGGGAGCTGGCTTGCCGGCGATAGGGCCAGCAGCCTCGCCACAGATTCATCAGGTAGCCGGCCGAATCTCGCGGATCAGCCCCTCGAGGCTGTACCCCAGGCGCGGCGCCAGCGCCTCGGCCCGGGCTTTCAGCCCATCCAGGTCCAGCGTCTGCTCCAGGTCCGCCGGCACCAGCAGGATCACATTGCCCTCCTTCACCGGCAGCTCCCAGTAATGCCGGTGGTACAACCCGCGCAGCAACGCCGCGCCCAGCGGCTTGCCATCGTCGGTGGCCCACTGGTTGATCACCAGCCAACCACCCGGGTTCAGCTGCTGCTGGCAGTTCTCCAGGAAGTTCCACGCCAGGTGGCCGACCCCCGGCCCATGGTCGGTGTACAGGTCGACGAATAGCAGGTCGGCCTTCTCCGCCGTGGGCAAAAGCTCCAGGGCATCGCCGATACGTACATACAGCCGCGGGTCGTCGTCCAGGCCCAGATACTCCATGGCCAGGCGCGGTACGTCCGGGCGCAGTTCGATGGCCTCGATGTCGTCCAGCGGCAGGAACTTCATGCAGGCCTGGGTCAGCGTGCCGGCACCCAGGCCTAGAAACAGCGCGCTCTCCGGCTGCTCGTGGCACAGCGCCCCCACCAGCATGGCGCGGGTATAGTCGTACTCCAGCCAGCTGGGGTCGGCCGTGAACACGCAGCTCTGCTCGATCGCATCGCCGAATTCCAGAAAGCGGTAGTCGTCGACTTCATACACGCTGATGACGCCAAAGGCGTCCTCCACCCGTGCCAGTAGCCGCTCTTCCCGTTCCGCCGCCATGCTCACCACCCACCCGCGCAAAAACGCGCATTGTCCGTCAACACCCTCGATGCAACAAGCGCAGCGCCAACTGTTACCATGGCCCATAGCCTACAACCGACAAGACCGAGCCCGAGATGAACCAACCGTGGAGCCCCGACAGCTGGCGCGCCCTGCCGATCCAGCAGCAACCGACCTACCCCGATGCCGCGCACCTGCTGAAGGTCGAACAGACCCTGGCCAGCTACCCGCCGCTGGTGTTCGCGGGCGAGGCGCGCGAGCTGCGCCGGCAGTTTGCCGAGGTCACCGAAGGCCGCGCCTTCCTGCTGCAGGGTGGCGACTGCGCCGAGAGCTTCGCCGAGTTCTCGGCGGCGAAAATCCGCGACACCTTCAAGGTGCTGCTGCAGATGGCCATCGTCATGACCTTCGCCGCCGGCTGCCCGGTGGTCAAGGTCGGGCGCATGGCCGGGCAGTTCGCCAAGCCGCGCTCATCGGGCGATGAAACCATCGGCGACATCACCCTGCCCGCCTACCGTGGCGACATCGTCAACGGCATCGGCTTCGACGCAAAAAGCCGCATCCCCGACCCGGAGCGCCTGCTGCAGGCCTACCACCAGGCAACTGCCAGCCTCAACCTGCTGCGCGCCTTCGCCCAGGGTGGGTTTGCCGACCTGCACCAGGTGCACAAGTGGAACCTGGACTTCATCGCCAACTCGGCGCTGGCCGACAAGTACCACCAGCTGGCCAACCGCATCGACGAAACCCTGGCATTCATGCGCGCCTGCGGCCTGGACAGCGCGCCGCAGCTGCGCGAAACCAGCTTCTTCACCGCCCACGAAGCACTGCTGCTGAACTATGAGGAAGCCTTCGTGCGCCAGGACAGCCTGACCGGCGACTACTACGACTGCTCGGCGCACATGCTGTGGATCGGCGACCGCACCCGCCAGCTGGACGGTGCCCATGTGGAGTTCCTGCGCGGCGTGCACAACCCGATCGGGGTGAAGGTTGGCCCGAGCATGAACCCCGAAGAACTGATCCGCCTGATCGACACGCTGAACCCGGCCAACGACCCCGGGCGCCTGAACCTGATCGTGCGCATGGGCGCCGGCAAGGTCGGCGACCACCTGCCGGGGCTGATCCGCACGGTCGAGCGCGAAGGGCGCAAGGTGCTGTGGAGCTCCGACCCGATGCATGGCAATACCATCAAGGCCAGCAGCGGCTACAAGACCCGCGACTTTGCGCAGATCCTGGATGAGGTGAAACAGTTCTTCCAGGTGCACCAGGCAGAGGGCAGCCATGCCGGCGGCATCCACATCGAGATGACCGGGCAGAACGTCACCGAATGCATCGGCGGCGCCCGGCCGATCACCGAGGATGCGCTGTCCGACCGCTATCACACCCACTGCGACCCGCGGATGAATGCCGACCAGTCCCTGGAGCTGGCGTTCCTGATTGCCGAAACCCTCAAGCAGGTGCGGCGCTGAGTGCTTTTCGCTTTTCGCTTTTCGCTTTTCGCTTTTGATCTTGCTTCTAGGCGCGCGATAGTTCAGGCGCCGCCGATTGCGACTTCAGGAGGCCGAGCGAAGGGCTTGCGGAGGGAGGTGACGGGCATGGATGCCCGTCAAGCGCTGAGGCCCCATGGATGGGGCCTGCAGCGCGTACTCCCGGGAGCGAGCCCGTAGCGAGGGAACCCCGAAGCGCAGCGTAGGGGCCGGATGATGGGAGCGAACGGTTTTTGGTTCCTTTTTGCCACGACAAAAAGGGACCCGCCGTAAGGGCGGAAGGGTGAGCCAGCGTCGCCATCGCAAATGGACTGTTCGCCCTATCAAAACCGGCGCTTAAGCTTTTGGCTTTTGGCTTTTGGCTTTTGGCTTTTGGCTTTTGGCTTTTAGGATGTGGGCATCCAAACCAAGCAGACATTCATTCGCGATGGTGGCGCAAAATCACCTTTCCGCCCTTACGGCGGGTCCCTTTTTGTCGTGGCAAAAAGGAACCAAAAACCGTCGGCTCCCATCATCCGGCCCCTCCGCTTCGCTCCGGGGTCCCCTCGCTACGGGCCTGCTCCCGGGAGGACGCGCTGCAGGCCCCATCCATGGGGCCTCAGCGCTTGACGGGCATCCATGCCCGTCACCTCCCTCCGCAGCCCCTCCGCTCGGCCTCCTGAAGTCGCAATCGGCGGCGCCTGAACTGTCGCGCGCTTAGAAGCAAAAGCAAAAGCCGAAACGAGCAAGAGCAAGAGCTGCTGCCACGCTTGGCATCACTTACTCAGCGGGTCATCCCAAAAATGCCGCTCGGCCTCCTGCTGGATATCCGCCCGGCTCAACCCCAGGTCGTGCAGGGTCGCATCACTCAGGCTGGCCAGTTCCTGGCGCTGGCGGTACAGCTGCAGCCAGCGCGCCGGGCGCTGCAGGGCAGTATGCCACAGGTGGTTCAGGGAAAAGGCAGGTTGCTGGATGCTGCTGACATGACCTTTCATCGTGAAGCCCTCCGTGTTGATGGCTCCAGTCTCCTGCCAGGCATAAGATCAATCCAACGAATGTTTCTGATGCCATGCATCTCGGAGATTGATGCAATGTCCCAGTACCAGAGCCTCGATGCGGACGTATTGCGCACCTTCGTGGCCATCGCCGAGCAGGGCGGCTTCACCCGCGCCGGCGAGGTGGTCAACCGCACCCAGTCGGCGGTGAGCATGCAGATGAAACGCCTGGAAGAAGACATTCTGCAGCGCCAGCTGTTCGAGCGCGACGGCCGCCAGGTGCGCCTGACCGCCGAAGGCCAGGTGCTGCTCGGCTATGCGCGGCGCATCCTCAAGTTGCATGGGGAAGTGTTCAACACCCTGCGCATGCCGCACATGGTCGGGATCGTACGCATCGGTACGCCGGACGACTATGCCATGCGTTTCCTGCCGACCATCCTCTCGAGCTTTGCCCAAGCCTACCCGCTGGTGCAGGTGGAGGTGCATTGCGACTCCTCCAAACAACTGATGCTGCGCCAGGACCTGGACCTGACCATCGTCACCCGTGAGCCGGGTAACGAGATTGGCCAGTTGCTGCGCCAGGAACGCCTGGTCTGGGCCGCCGCGGAAGGCTTCTGCCCGCAGGAGCAACGCCCCATGCCGGTAGCCTTGTTCAACACCGACTGCTTCTGCCGGGCCTGGACCTGCAATGCCCTGGAGGCCCAGGGCATCGACTACCGCATCGCCTATACCAGCCCGAGCCTGGCAGCGATCTTCGCCATCGTCACCGCTGGGTTGGCGGTGACCGCACAGTTGCAGAGCCTGATTGGCGGGAATATCCGCATTCTGGGCGAGAGCGAAGGGTTGCCGCAGTTGCCGATGGCCAATGTGATGCTGGTGCGCAGTACCCAGAACCCTTCGCCGATTACCGACTGCATGGCCGACTACATTGTCGAAGGGTTCAAGTGAGCCGGGGCTGCTGCGCAGCCCATCGCGACACAAGGCCGCTCCTACAAGGGCACGCGATCCCCTGTAGGAGCGGCCTTGTGTCGCGATGGGCCGCAAAGCGGCCCCAAAATCTCAAAGCTCGAACCCGAGCATCACCGCACACCCCACCAAAAACACACAGAACATCGCCCGCAACACCTTCTCCGGCAACGCATGGGCCAATTTCACCCCCCAGCTGATACTCAACAGGCCGCCCACCGCCAATGGAACCCCCACCCCCCAGTCAACACTGTGGTGCACCCCATAGGTCACCAGGGTTACCAAGGTACTCGGCGCCGCCAGCGCCAGCGACAGCCCCTGCGCCACCACCTGGGTGGTACCGAACACACTGGTCAGGATCGGCGTGGCCACCACGGCCCCACCCACCCCGAACAAGCCGCCCATGGTGCCGGCAAAGCTGCCCAGTACACCCAGCCACGGCCAGGCATAGCGCAACTCGGCGCTGGGCGGCGTCACCTTCATGAACATCCGCGCCACGTTCCACACCGCCAGGGCCACCAGGAAGCCGACAAAGCCCAGGCGCATGGATTGCGCATCCAGCCCCACCGCCCAGATCGACCCCAACCAGGCGAACACGAAACTGCACAGCGACAACGGCACCGCATGGCGCAGCTCGATGCGGTTACGCTGGTGATAACGCCACAGCGCCAGCAGCACATTGGGCACTACCATCACCAGCGCCGTGCCTTGCGCCAGTTGCTGGTCCAGGCCGAACAGCACGCCCAGCGCCGGAATCGCGATCAGCCCGCCGCCAATGCCGAACAGGCCACCCATGGTCCCCAGGGCTGCGCCCAGCACGATATACAACAACCACTCGATCATCAGGGGCCTCATCCGCCTTTACACATAATGCGAGCATGCTAACGATTGCGGGCTGGCGGGGAAACGCACAGCAGCGCACAATGGCTGTGCGTTTTTCGCAAAAGCAAGGCAGCCATGAGCCCCGATACCCTGACCGACCAGCTAAGCCTGTTCCTCGATGTGCTGGAAACCGGCAGTTTTTCTGCCGCCGCCCGCCGCCACCCGCTGACCCCGTCTGCCGTGGCCCGGCGCATCGACAACCTGGAAAGCGCCGTGGGCAGCCGCCTGTTCACCCGCAGCACCCACGCCGTGCGCGCCACACCTGCAGGCAACGCCTTTGCCGAACGGGCCAGGCGCATCATCGAGGAGCTGCGCCTGGCCCGCGCCGAAGCGGTGTCGCTGAGCAATGCCCCCGAAGGCCTGATCCGCATCGACGCCCCCGCCGCATTCGGCCGCCGCCACCTGGCCCCGGCCATCGCCGATTTCCTGGTCGCCTACCCGGGCCTTGATGTGCAACTGCGCCTGATCGACAGCTTCGTCGACCTGCATGGCAGCCACCTGGGCGAGGTCGACCTGGTGCTGCGCGCCGGCCCCCTGGCCGACACCCGGCTGGTCGCCACGCCATTGGCCTACATGGTGCGCATCGCCTGCGCCAGCCCGGCCTACCTGGCCAGCCGCGGCATGCCCACCTGCCCCAGCGAACTGCCCGGGCACGACGGCCTGGACTGGGACGGCCTGGCGCCGCCATTCGCCTGGCGTTTCAACGTGGCCGGGCAAACCCGCCTGTACCGCCCCTCACGCATGCGCATGGCCGCCAACAACGCCGAAACCCTGCTGTTCGGTGCCCTCGCCGGTTTAGGCATAGCCCACCTGCCCACTTGGCTGATCAGTGAATACCTGCTGCGTGGCGAGCTGATACCTTTGTTTTGCGACGGTGGCTTGCCCCAAGCGGAAACCAGCGGTATCTACGCGCTTCGCCTGGAACATGAAACGAACTCTCGCAGTCGTTTGCTGCTCGAATTTCTCAAGAGCCGCTTCAGCCCGATTCCACCCTGGGACCTGGCCTTGCGCAGTGAACTGCGCGAATAAAGCGCGCACTAACGATCCGCGTGCCAGACTTTCCCATTGATTACCTTCAAGGACCTGCATGAACGCCAACACCCAAGCCTCCTGTGACGAGCTGCTGCTGGACAACCAGGTCTGTTTCGCCCTGCACTCCACCTCGTTGCTGATGACCAAGGTCTACAAACCGCTGCTGCAGGCCCTGGGCCTGACCTACCCGCAGTACCTGGCCATGCTCGTGCTGTGGGAGCACGACGGCCTGACCGTAGGCGAGATCAGCCAGCACCTGCTCACCGACCCCGGCTCGCTGACCCCCCTGCTCAAGCGCCTGGAAAGCGAAGGCCTGCTGCAGCGCAACCGCAGCCGCGAGGACGAACGGGTGGTACTGGTGCAGCTGACCGACAAGGGCCGCGCCTTGCAGCAGCAGGCCAAAGAAGTGCCGCAGTGCATCCTCAAGGCCAGCGGACGCAGCCTGGAACAGTTGCAACAGCTGCAGGCCGACCTGCTGGCGCTGCGCGAGAACCTGCAGAAAACCCTCTGACAGCTATGCTGTGCAATGGCCGTTCGGATGAGCGGTGACGATTTATCTTGCGCGCTAACTAATTGCGCGCTAATTTAAATCCCACACCAACCCGCGCCTTCCTCCAGACGGGGAGCGCACAGCACATTAGCGAGGCTCAAGATGCAAAAGGTCACTCCGCTGTACATCGCAGAAGCTACCTCCACCGGTGGGCGCGACGGCAAGTCCCGTTCCAGCGACGGCAAGCTGGTGGTCAGCCTGAGCACCCCCAAGGAACTGGGCGGCGCAGGCGGTGACGGCACCAACCCCGAGCAGATGTTCGCCGCCGGTTACTCGGCGTGCTTCATCGGTGCCCTGAAGTTCGTGGCCGGGCAGGAGAAAAAAGCCCTGCCGGCGGACGCCTCGATCACCGCGAAGGTGGGCATCGGCCAGATTCCAGGTGGTTTCGGCCTGGATATCGACCTGCACATCAACCTGCCGGGCCTGGCCCAGGCCGATGCTGAAGCGCTGGTGGAAAAGGCGCACAAGGTGTGCCCGTACTCCAACGCCACCCGCGGCAATGTGGATGTGCGCCTGCACGTGACCGTGTAAGGCTGTGGGAGCGGCCTTGCGTCGCGATGGGGCGCGAAGCGGCCCCGGAATCTCGGGGACACCTTGAGATCGCCGGGGCCGCTTTGCGGCCCTTTCGCGACACAAGGCCGCTCCCACAAAAGCAAGAGCGAGAGCAAGAGCAAGCATCGAGAACTGCAAAAATGCAGGCATGAAAAAACCCGGCCAAGGCCGGGTTTTTTGCGTTTCACAAGAAGGATTACTTCTTGGAACGGCCTTTGAAGCTGTTGTCGCGAGTGTCGATATCGATCCACTCGTCGATCTGGATGAAGTCGGCAACCGAGATCTCGGTACCGTTCTTCAGCTTGGCAGGCTTCATGACCTTGCCCGAGGTGTCGCCGCGTGCAGCGTTCTCGGTGTAGACAACCTGGCGGCTGATGGTGGTCGGCAGTTCAACCGATACCAGGCGGCCTTCGAAGAACACGGCTTCGCAGACGTCTTCCATGCCTTCTTCGATGTACGGCAGAACGGCTTCGATGTCCTCGGCGTTCAGTTCGTACATGGTGTAGTCGGTGGTGTCCATGAAGGTGTATTCGTCACCGTTGATGAACGACAGGGTCGCTTCTTTGCGATCCAGGATCACGTCGTCCAGCTTGTCGTCTGCACCGTAGACGGTTTCGGTCTTGTAGCCGGTCAGCAGGTTCTTCAGCTTGGTCTTCATGATCGCGCTGTTACGGCCCGACTTGGTGAACTCAGCTTTTTGAACCAGCCACGGGTCGTTGTCGATCCGCAGGACGGTACCGGGTTTCAGTTCTTTACCAGTTTTCATTACGAAGTATCCGAATCTGGATGGATTTATAAAAATCGAGGCCGCGTATCATAGCGAATTTCGGTAAAAGTGTACTAGCGCTGTGGCAAGGTCCGGCTGAGCGGCCTGTCGCGCTGCCCAAAGCCGGGCATGCTGCTGCAGTTCCGGCCAGTGCTGGCGGGCCGCCTGCCAGGCCTGACCCATGTCGCGGTCCATGTTCCAGGCACGCCACAGGCCAAGCAGGGCGGCATCGGCATCGCCTGACAACCCGTGTCGATAATGCGCGAGAAACGCTTCGAGCTTTTCCCAATGGGCATTCTCGTCCTGCACGTAGATGTGCCACAGCATCGGCTGCCCGGCCCACTGCGCGCGCACGAACGAATCTTCGCCGCGCACGGCATTGAAATCACAGCTCCACAGCAACCGGTCGTAGTCGTCCTGGCTGACGAAAGGTAGCACCTGCACGGTCAGCGCCCCTCGCTTGCGCACGCTGCCCACTTGCAGGGCCGCCTCGCCAAGCCAGTGGCCGAGCCCCGCGACAACGCGCCCTTGCGGCACCAGCAGGTGGCAAGGTTGCTCGCCTGAGGCCAGGGCATCAAGCCAGTTGCCCAGTTGCGGGTTTTCGTAGGCGAACAGGGAAATCAGCAATGTCCCCGCTTCAGGGTTTACGCCAAGCCCCTGCAAGAAGGCCTGCCGTGCCCCTTGCTGGAACGCATCACGCCGCGCCAGCAGCGAGCCCTCGCGCAGCAGGCCACCGGTCTTTTCGGTAAAGCCGGGAAAGAAAAACACCTTGCGCAAGCCATTGGGCTGCGGCGAAGGCAAGCCATGGCAGCCCTCCACCCAGTCCTCGGCACTGAGGTATTCGAGGTTCAACCACAGCGGCGGCGTGGCGCGAGCGCGCATTGCCTCTACATAAGCTACTGGCAACTGGCAGGCGAAGGCACCGATTACCACATCAGCCGGCGCCACCGGCAACCAGGTCACCGGCCACTGGCGCACTTCCACACCGTGTTGCCACTGCTGCGGGGCGGTGGCATCGGCCCCGGGGCACATGGGCGTGAACGCATTGAGGTCATCCACCCACAGGCGCACTGCCAGGCCGTGCTCGGCCACCAGCTGCCGGGCCAGGCGCCAGGTCACGCCTATATCGCCGTAGTTGTCGACGACGCTGCAGAAGATGTCCCAGGTGGCTTTCATGTGCCCTGCCCTCGCCCAGCGGAAAAACCGCGCATTCTGCGCATAAATTGTCGCTGACAAAAGCACCTGCACGGAAAAATGCCCAGGCGCATGCGACAATGCACCCCGAACACCCTGCCAGGAGGCTGCCATGCCGCGCCACCGTGAACTGAAGATCACCCTCAAGCCGCTGCCGTTGATCGCGTGCGTTGCCTTTGGCCTGTGGCTGGGCGCCGTGGCGATCGCCGCCAGCCTGTGGCTGGCCCTGCAACTGTGGCCACAGCAGGTACAGCCACTGGCCCAGGCCGTGGCCCCCGCCGCGTACCGGCCTGCCGCGCCGCCAGCGCCAGCCCCTGCGGCGGATGCCCAGGCGGAAATGTTCGAACGCTACAAGGACATCCTGCACAAGCAGGAGCTGCAACAGGCCGCCGAGGCCGCCCAGGGCAACCCGCGCAACCTCAACAGCCCCAAGTGCCAGTTCTGGCTGCAGCAGAACCGCACCGCGCCCACCGACAAAAGCCAGGCCAACGTGCTGGAGTTCTGTTACTGACCATGGACAAGCCCAGCCTGCTGGCGCAGATCGTCGCCACCCTCGAGCATGACCTGGATGTGCTGACCCGCGCGGCGCAAACGGCGTACGAAGCCGCCACTGCCGAAGAGAACATCGCCGAGAACAAGTACGACACCCTGGGCCTGGAAGCCTCGTACCTGGCTACCGGCCAAGCCCGCCGCAGCGCCGAGATCCGCAAGGCGCTGGTGACCTACCAGCAACTGCTGCTGCGCGATTACGACCCGGCACGCGGGGTGCAGGTGAGCAACCTGGTAACGCTGGAGGATGAAGATGGCGGGCAGCGCCGACTGTTCCTCGGGCCTGAGGCGGCGGGGTTGAAGATTGGCGAGGGGGATGGGCTGGTGACGGTGATTACCCCGCGCTCGCCGCTGGGGCAGCAGTTGATCGGCAGGAAGGTTGATGATGAGGTGAGCCTGGGGGCACAGGCATTGTTCATAGTCGATGTTGTCTGAACCGGCCCTATCGCCGGCAAGCCGGCTCCCACGGGTGCAGCGTTGATCTCGGGGTTGTCGCTGTACCTGTGGGAGCTGGCTTGCCGGCGATAGGGCCGCTACAGGCAATACACTTCTAAAGGGTTTGCAAGGCATCGAACCGCCGCGCCAACCCCTGCTCTTCGAACTGCTCCACCACGAAGTCGATAAACGCCCGGGTCTTGCCCGGCAACAGCTTGTGCTCGGCGAAATACAGGCTGATATGCCCATCGTCCACGTACCAGTCCGGCAGCACCCGCCGCAGCCGCCCGCCCTCCAGGTACGGCACGGCAAACGGCAGGCTCACCAAGGCAATCCCCAAGCCCTGCTCGGCCACCGCGCAAGCCGCATCCGAATCGCTCATGGTCATCGTCTGGCGCAACTGCAATGGCTGCTGCACCTGCCAACGGCTGGTCAACGGCCATGAGCGCACCCGCCCGGTCTGCGGCGAGCGGATCAGGATACCGTCATGCCGTTGCAATACCTGCGGGTCGTCAATCGGCGCGTGCCGGCCCAAGTACGCCGGCGCCGCCACCAGCACCCGGTGCGCCGGGGTCAGCTTGCGCGCCACCACCCCCGGCGGCAGATCGAAGCCACCACCAATCGCCGCATCGAAGCCCTGGCCGATCAGGTCGACCTGGCGGTTGTCGAAATGCCAGTCCGGGGTAATGGCCGGGTAGCGACGCAGGAACTCGGCCAGCAATGGCAACACATACAAGCGCCCGAACACCGTACCCATGCTCACCCGCAACAACCCGGCCGGCTGGCCTTCGCTGCTGGCCAGGTTGGCCACGGCGTACTGGATGGTGCGGAAGCTGTCACTGACCTCCCCCAGAAATCGCTGCCCGGCCTCGGTCAGGGTCAGCTTGCGGGTACTACGCTGGAACAACCGCACCCCCAGGCGCGCTTCCAGCTGGGCAACATGCTTGCCCACGGCAGCCGGGGTAATGCTGAGGCGCCTGGCGGCCTCGGCAAAGCTGCCGACTTCGGCACTGCGGATGAAGCATTCCAACGCGTTGAACGATTCCATGGCCATGATTGGCAACCAAAGGTTTACTCTGCTGATAGTGATTGCCATCTTATCAGCAGGTAATCAAGCGCCGATACTGCGCCCATCCAAGGCATTCCGGCCTGGCTTCCAGCAGGAGATCAGCATGTCCAAGCAACACACCCTCGAAGGCAAAGTAGCCCTGGTACAGGGCGGTTCCCGCGGCATCGGTGCAGCCATCGTGCGACGCCTGGCCCGCGAAGGCGCACAGGTGGCCTTCACCTATGTCAGCTCCGCCGGCCCGGCGCAGGCGCTGGCTGAGGAAATTACCGAAAACGGCGGCAAGGCCCTGGCCCTGCGGGCCGACAGCGCCGACGCGGCGGCCGTGCAACTGGCCGTGGATGACACTGTGAAGGCCCTCGGCCGGCTGGATATCCTGGTCAACAACGCCGGTGTGCTGGCGGTAGCACCGGTGACCGAATTCGACCTGGCCGACTTCGACCACATGCTGGCGGTGAACGTGCGCAGCGTATTCGTCGCCAGCCAGGCCGCGGCACGCTACATGGGCCAAGGTGGGCGCATCATCAACATTGGCAGCACCAATGCCGAACGCATGCCGTTTGCCGGCGGCGCCCCCTATGCCATGAGCAAATCGGCGCTGGTCGGCCTGACCCGCGGCATGGCCCGTGACCTGGGGCCGAAAGGCATTACCGTGAACAACGTGCAGCCAGGGCCGGTGGATACCGACATGAACCCGGCCAGCGGCGAGTTCGCTGACAGCCTGATCCCGCTGATGGCGATCGGGCGTTATGGCGAGGCGGATGAGATTGCCAGCTTCGTGGCTTACCTGGCGGGGCCTGAGGCGGGGTATGTCACTGGGGCCAGCCTGACGGTCGATGGCGGGTTTGCTGCCTGATTGAAGGGTTGCCTGTGCTGGCCTCTTCGCGGGCGCGCCCGGTCCCACAGGTATCCCACCGGCCTCAAACCCTGTGATAATCCTGTGGGAGCGGGCAAGCCCGCGAAGGGGCCGGCACAGGTTGACCCCGCTCCTACCTCCCGTCTGCCTCGAGAACCCCATGAATACCCCCACGCTCAGCCGCGCCCTGATCCTGCTGATGGCCACCGCCACCGGCCTGGCCGTGGCCAGCAACTACTATGCGCAACCACTGCTGCACAGCATCGCCCAGCAGTTCGGCCTGAGCACCGCCAGTGCCGGCAGCATCGTCATTGCCGCGCAACTGAGCTATGGCGCCGGCCTGTTGCTGCTGGCGCCGCTGGGCGACCTGTTCGAGCAGCGCCGGCTGATCACCGTGATGACCGCCATTTCCACCCTGGGCCTGATCATCAGCGCCTGCGCACCGAGCCTGCCCTGGCTGATCCTTGGTACGGCGCTGACCGGGCTGTTCTCGGTGGTGGCGCAGATCCTCGTGCCCATGGCCGCGACCCTCAGCGAGCCA
This sequence comes from Pseudomonas sp. B8(2017), assembly GCF_002113575.1. Taxonomy (NCBI): domain Bacteria; kingdom Pseudomonadati; phylum Pseudomonadota; class Gammaproteobacteria; order Pseudomonadales; family Pseudomonadaceae; genus Pseudomonas; species Pseudomonas sp. B8(2017). The sequence continues at coordinate 49,053 of NZ_NEIO01000026.1, forward strand.
CACCAGCGCGGGCGCGCGGTCGGCACGTTGATGAGCGGGTTGCTGCTGGGCATCCTGCTGGCACGTACCGCCGCCGGGTTCATGGCCGAACTGGGTGGCTGGCGCAGCATCTACGTGCTGGCTGCAGTGCTGATGGCCATCACCGCCGTGGCGCTGTACCGCAGCCTGCCGCAACACCACAGCCATGCCGGGCTGAAATACCCGGCGCTGATCGGCTCGGTGTTCCGCCTGTTCGTCGAAGAACCGGTGCTGCGCCTGCGCTCGCTGCTCGGCCTGCTGGCATTCAGCCTGTTCGCGCTGTTCTGGACGCCACTGGCGTTCCTGCTGGCGAAAGGCCCGTACCACTATTCGGACGCGGTGATAGGCCTGTTCGGCCTGGCCGGTGCAGCGGGTGCGCTGTCGGCCAACTGGGCCGGGCGCCTGGCCGACCGTGGCAAGGGTTCGCTGGGCACCACCGTGGGCCTGGTGGTATTGCTGCTGTCGTGGGTGCCGCTGGGCTTTGCCGAGCAATCGTTGCTGGCCTTGCTGCTGGGCGTGCTGATGCTCGACCTGGCAGTGCAACTGGTGCACGTGAGCAACCAGAACGCGGTGATTGCCCTGCGGCCCGAGGCGCGCACGCGGCTGAATGCCGGGTATATCACCTGCTACTTCATTGGCGGGGCATTGGGGTCGTTGCTGGGCACGCAGTTGTTCCAGCGCCAGGGCTGGATGGGGATTGTGGTGGCCGGGTTGGTGATTGGCGGGCTGGCGTTGCTGGCGTGGGGTTTGGCCGAGCGCAAGCGCAGGAACGCTTTGCAAGCGGCCTGAAAAATCTTTGTTGGATTCTTCGCGGGCACGCCCGCTCCCACACGTTTGTCACTGGCATGAAGCATGTGATGTACCTGTGGGAGCGGGCGTGCCCGCGAAGAGGCCATCAGCCATGGCGACAATGCACCGCACGACCCTCCGTCGCATGGCCGTTGACTTGCCTGCCCGGGCAGCGCTCAGTAGGCGCTGGTCAATGCCCTTTCCCTGACAGGACGACGTTATGACAAGACTCACGGTGCAATCCGGCGATTTCTTGCAAGGCGAAGGCGAGTATCGCAATGGATCGCTCACACTCAAGACCCCGCGCAGCCCCTCCCCGGGCGAGCGGATTTCCCTGGCACGCATCAGCGAGCTGCGGCTGGCCAGCCTGGAATCCAGCCGTAGCCTGGGCAGTGCCCTGGGCTGGGGCATGGCCGGGGCCCTGGTGGCCGGGCCGGTGGGGTTGCTGGCCGGGCTGTGGCTGGGTGGCAAGGAAGAGGAAGCCACCTTCCTGGCCACCTTCAAGGACGGGCGCAAGCTCATGGCCATTACCGATGGCAAGACCTGGTCGAAGATCGATGACAACTGGCGGCAGCACAGGCGGCCGGCCCGCAAAGGCTGACTGGATATCGCAGGGCCCGGATCGTTTTATGTTGAAGGCGGCTGTAAGATGCCGCCTTTTTCATGGCCTGTGCCGGCCTCTTCGCGGGTGAACCCGCTCCCACAGGGATATCACTGCACCTGAGGATAGTGATTTTCCTGTGGGAGCGGGTTCACCCGCGAAGAGGCCGGCACAGGTGTCGCGCATCCAGGAGCCCCACCGCATGCC
>NZ_NEIO01000027.1:0-48711 GCF_002113575.1 Pseudomonas sp. B8(2017)
GTGAAGGGGTGGGGCGAGTTCTCCCACGGTCTGTACTGCTGTGAACAGTCAGATTCGGCTTTTTCGTCCCACCACCCCTTCGAGTATCACCATACAAGCGGCTTTAGCCGCGAACACCGGCGCAGCCGGTGCCATGCACCGCGTCGCCTGCTTCGCGGGCTTGCCCACTCCCACAGGTACTGCGCTGGCTTCGGGCTCGCGCTGCACCTGTGGGAGCGGCCGTGGCCGCGAACACCGGCGCAGCCGGTGCCATACACCGCGTCGCCTGCTTCGCGGGCTTGCCCGCTCCCACAGGTACTGCGCTGGCTTCAGGTTAACGCTGTAACTGTAGGAGCGGCTTTAGCCGCGAACACCGGCGCAGCCGGTGCCATCCACCGCGTCGCCTGCTTCGCGGGCTCGCCCGCTCCCACAGGTACTGCGCTGGCTTCGGGATCACGCAGTACCTGTGGGAGCGGCCGTGGCCGCGAACACCGGCGCAGCCGGTGCCATACACCGCGTCGCCTGCTTCGCGGGCTTGCCCGCTCCCACAGGTACTGCGCTGGCTTCGGGATCACGCAGTACCTGTGGGAGCGGCCGTGGCCGCGAACACCGGCGCAGCCGGTGCCATGCACCGAGGCGCCTGCTTCGCGGGTGAACCCGCTCCCACAGGTACTGCGCGGGCTTCGGGATCACGCTGTACCTGTGGGAGCGGCCGTGGCCGCGAACACCGGCACAGCCGGTGCCATGCACCGAGGTGCCTGCTTCGCGGGCTTGCCCGCTCCCACAGGTACTGCGCGGGCTTCGGGATCACGCTGTACCTGTGGGAGCGGCCGTGGCCGCGAACACCGGCGCAGCCGGTGCCATGCACCGAGGTGCCTGCTTCGCGGGCTTGCCCGCTCCCACAGGTACTGCGCGGGCTTCGGGATCACGCTGTACCTGTGGGAGCGGCCGTGGCCGCGAACACCGGCGCAGCCGGTGCCATGCACCGAGGTGCCTGCTTCGCGGGCTTGCCCGCTCCCACAGGTACTGCGCGGGCTTCGGGATCACGCTGTACCTGTGGGAGCGGCCGTGGCCGCGAACACCGGCGCAGCCGGTGCCATACACCGAGGTGCCTGCTTCGCGGGCTTGCCCGCTCCCACAGGTACTGCGCGGGCTTCGGGATCACGCTGTACCTGTGGGAGCGGCCGTGGCCGCGAACACCGGCGCAGCCGGTGCCATGCACCGCGTCGCCTACTTCGCGGGCTTGCCCGCTCCCACAGGTACTGCGTTGGCTTCGGGATCACGCTGTACCTGTGGGAGCGGCCGTGGCCGCGAACACCGGCGCAGCCGGTGCCATGCACCGCGTCGCCCGCTTCCACAGGTACTGCGCTGGCTCGGGTTAACGCTGTACCTGTGGGAGCGGCTTTAGCCGCGAACACCGGCGCAGCCGGTGCCATGCACCGCGCCGCCTGCTTCGCGGGCTTGCCCGCTCCCACAGGTACTGCGCTGGCTTCGAGATCACGGAGTACCTGTGGGAGCGGCCGTGGCCGCGAACACCGGCGCAGCCGGTGCCATGCACCGCGTCGCCTGCTTCGCGGGCTTGCCCGCTCCCACAAATGCCGGTGACATCCACAGCTAGTTCATTTGCTTGCCTACAACACCACTGCCCTGCTACTTCCCCTCCCCAACCGGCTCCACCCGCTGCACCACGATCTGCATATGGCTCGCCATGTCGCTCAGTATCACCTCCCCTTCCTTGTACTCCGGGGTGATCATCAGCGAGCGGACAAAATGCTCGTTGCCACCTTCGCGCTTTTGCACGTTCTCGAACGCCACGATGATCGTGTCGTTGCGCCAGTTGCTGATGTCGAAACCGCCCGCAGCAACGAACTCACTAATGTCGCGCTCGTCGTTGAACACATTGGCAGGCAGGATCAGCAGGCGGTCCTTGAGAAACACCTGATAATACTGGCGAGGCCCCACCGGCCAGTTCTGCTCCACCACGTGCTCGATGCGCCAGTGATGGACGTTATTCTCATAGACCACGACACGCTCGACCTTATGGCCATTGCAAGCAACGAGCAAGGGCAATAGCAAACCACCGAGCCAGGTACGCTTTCGGCGCAGATTCATCCCGATCCCCTCGTTACATCAGAGAAAGGTGTCATTTAGAGGTTTTGGCCGCGCGACGGTTGAATTTACGGATGCCCCGATACTCCACCAGGCGCACGCGCATCTCGCGGTAACGCTGGCTGTTGATAATCAGCAGAGCCAGCAAACCGAACACCAGGACGGAAATGTACGCCCCCATGTGCGGGCGATAACCGTAGCTGGGCAATGCGGCGAGCAAGGCAACCACGAGGATGCCGATCACACCGCGCACGCCCCAGGCAAAGCCACGCACCATGGCGATATGCGAGGCGACGCTCAGTACACCGGCTGCCGCCAGCACCATCACCGAGAGTTCAGGGTCTGAGCTGCGCATATAGGTGGAAAACACCAGCGAGACGGTGCCGCCCAGCGCCATGCAGGAAAAGAAAAACTCGGCAATGAACACGCCGAAATAACGGGAAAGAAACGTTTGCAGCTCCTGGTCACGGGTCACTCGGTAATCTCCTCGTAAAGCCCAACGGCAACCGATTGCACGAAGCTACTGCTGCCAAAGCCCGACAAGCCGCCTATCGAGTCTTTGATCAAGGTACGCGTGGCATGCTGAATTTCGGTAGGGGTAAAACGTTTGATCGCAGTACCCGCCGCTTGCTTCAGCTTGAGCTGCTTGGCAGTGAGCGACGGATGCTTGATGAGCAGAAGCTCCTCGGCCAGCGCCTTGCGTTGCTGCCGCGACAGGCTATGGAACAGCTCCCTCCAGCCCTTGCCGGTAGCCGCTTTGCGAGCCTGCAGGAACCGCACGGTGTTCAGGCTCGATGCGCCCACACCTGCCAGCGCGACGCCGTCCAGTATGCTCATCACGGTCTGGACCGTGTCGTTACTGTCGAGCCAGTCGTTCTGCCCTGGGTCGAACACTTCGTTGAACACTCGGTACCCGCCCATCATGCACTGCCCGGTACCCGCAGCCGCGGCGGCATAACCGACCGCCGTCAACACCATGCTGGCGCCGCCAGTGAACGGTACGGCAATGGTGCCACTGAACATGACGACCCAACCAAGATAGGCCGAGAGGCAACCCAAACTGGCGTTCACGGCCTCTGCCATCACCTTGCGCTCACGCGCGCCGGTTTGCAGCTGGGTCATGAACTGTTCAGGTGACTTGTAAGGTGCTGCCTCCTGCAGAATCACACGCTTGGGCGCAATGCTGCAGATAGGCTTGAATTCGCGAAGCACGATCACGTTGTACTCGGCATCGATATAGACAACACCAGCACCCACGATACCCGGGTCGGCATCGATGGCCCTGAACAGCTTCTGCTGGTCGACGGTCAACAACAGCCGCTGACGCGCCATTTGCTGCCGGTAGCCGCCCAGGGCGCCGGACATCAGATCAGTCACGACAACTCTCCTTGATTCGAAAAGCCGCTGCGCCGGCCCACGCACGCCCCGTGCAGGTCAGGCGACCTGCCAGGGGCTGCACGTGCACCGGCGCGAGCGCAACGGAGCGTGGGTTACACGTTCGGGCAAGGCACCGGCGCCCAGTCACCCATGTCGGGGCTGCGGCACATCTTGTTGACCTGGTCGACGCCAGCATTGGCCACCTGCTGGGCCTCGGCTTTCTTGGTAGTGGCCTTCTGCAGGGTCTTCTCGGTGGCGACCGCCTCTTGCGGCACGTTCGTGTTCACCTTGACGGCCTGGGTCTTCTTCTTGCCAGTGGTGGTCTTTGGCGGCTCAGCCACGGTTGCCACATCGGTACGAGCCACACCAACCTGCTTGAGGTCCTGCTCGTAGGCCTGGGTGTAGTTGTCGAGGTTTTCCGCAACGCGGCCGTTGACGGTGGCCAGCAGCTTGTTCGACTCCTGCAGGCCCGAGACGATCTCGGCCAGGCGCTTGCGCCCTTCGGTGTCGTTGATGCGGTTGGCCTTGCGGCCGTCGATCAGGCTGGTGAACTCACGCTGGTAGCAGCTTTGCGAAGCCTTGGCATAGGCCGTGGTGCGGTCCAGGTCGGCAGCGCTCTTGTCGATGTCGGTGGCGTACGAGGCAATGCGCTGCTTGTCGTCACTGATCTGCTTCTGGCGCTCGGTGTAGTAACCGGCCGCACCGCCCACCAAGGCACCACCCGCCGCACCGATGGCAGCGTTACGGCCGCGGTTGTCACCGTCGACCAGGGCGCCGGTCAAGGCACCGCCGAGGGCCCCGATGACGGCGCCTGTGGCAACCGAGCGGGTCATGTCACCGTCGGTGGAGCGCAGGTGCTGCACGGGCTCGTAGCAGCTCGGGTAGTACTCGACCTTGGTCGTGGCACCAACCTTGGACACCGGAGAGCTGGAGCAGCCTGCCAGCAGAACAGTGCTGAAACCGGCGGCGAGCAGCAGGGCGGAACGGGCATGGGTAGCCGTGAAGATGGTCTTGAACATGTCACTTTCTCACGTGGGTGGTTAAAACGGGGGGCTTCATGCCACCCCGCGGTTGCGTCAGGCAGAAGCCACTACGAAGGCCGCGCGGCGGCCGATGCCAGGAGCTCCTTGAGGATCGTTGCCGGGTCGGCCCGCCGGTTCTGGCGGTACTCCCCAACATGGCGAACGAACAGGGTCGCGCGGCTTACCAGGCTCTTGCCCAGGACCGGCTTGCGGTTGAGTTCTTCCTTGACCCGCTGGAACTGCGCCTGGATCACCGCATCGGTGTAGCGCGTACCACTGGCCAGGTTGTCGATGTAGATCGCCACGGCGCCATCGAGGGCGGCGCGGCCGTTGGCGATGGCTGCGGCGTACATGCTCACGGTGGTCTGGTCGCCACGCGCCTTGGCCTCGGCCTGGGTGTTGCGCAGGTTGGTCAGGCGAATGTTGTAGTTGTTGATGGTCTCGGCCACCAGCGCGGCAGACTGGATCAGGTTGCCGGCAGCCTCTTCGCGCTGGCGGCCGATCAGCGAAACGCTGCGCTTGAGTTCTTCGTTGACCAGCCCCAGCTCGGCCTGCTGGCGCGGGTCGGCGGTGGCGGCGATGATGCTGTCCAGGCGCTTGGTCGGGTCCTGCACGGCATCAATATCGTCGGTCAGGCTGGCCAGGCGCCCTTCCTTTTGCCACTGCTCGAACAGTTCCTGGTAACGCGAACGGGGTGCCGACAAGGCGCCGATGGCCACCCGGAAGCCCGTGGTCTCGTTGCGCTGTTCGGTACCGTCAGCGCCGAACAGCGGGTACTCGCGGCGCATGCCGGTAAACAGCGTGCCCTCGCCTTCCAGGTAGTTGCCGCCCTTGACCACGAAGCCGCCATAGGCGCCTTGCAAGCGGCCGGCATGCACCAGCTGGAACGACTCCTGAACCATTTCGGCGGCATTGCCGATCACATCGAACAGCCCCAGCGGGTTCGGCAGCCGGGTACCGATCGGCATCAGGCGTGCGGCCTGCCCGGTGCCGCCAGCCACCTGGTTGAACACTGCCCAGTCGCCAAGCGGCCCGTCGCTGTCACTACCCTGGACCTTGCGCGGGAACAGCCGCCCTTCCAGTTCCTGGCGGCTTACCGCAGAGCCGCCACGGGCAGCGAATTCCCACTCCACTTCGGTGGGCAGGCGCACAAAACCGACCCCGCCGTCCTCAGCTTTGCTGCCCCGGCCACTGACCGGCAGCAGGTCACGGTGATGCTTGAGCAGCCAGGCACTGTAGACCGCGGCAAAGCGCTCGGCCTCGAAGCGCGACAGCTTGACCTTGGGCAGGCGCCCCGCCGCCGTGGTATCGGGCTGACAGGCCGGCGCCGCCTCGCCGCTGGCCAGCGACTGGGCCTGAGCCATCACCTGGGCATACTGCCGGGCGCTGACCTCGTACTTGCCGATGAAATACATCATCGGCTTGAGCGGGCCAGCCTGGTCGAGTACGGGCAGGTTGGGGGCGACAGCCTTCTGCCAGGCGGGCGAAAGGTCCTGGAGGCTGAACTGGCCATTGATGAAGTCACGCCGATAACCGGAAATGAACGACTGCTGGTAGCCGGCCTCGCCCTCGCTGAACGGGTAGCCGAGGTTGACCTCGCGGTCGTCCAGGCTACCCTGGGCCAGCACGTAGACGCTGCGCAGTACCAGTTCGCCGCCGCATGGCAGCGGCAGGCTGACGTCGCCCGGCAAGGGCTTGGGGTTGTCCAGCTTGCTGGTGTCGACCGGCTGTGCCGGGGTGCTGGCGGCAGCGGCGTTGGCCGGCTTGGCCGAATTGGCAGGCGGCTCGTCGGTACCCGGCGAACAGGCCGCCAGGCCCAGCGTGGTCAGAAGCAGGGCCGTAGCCCCGAGACGAAGTTCAGACATCACGGATTCCTTGACTGGCATCGATGCGCGCCACCCGCCAGCCACCCAGGGCAGCAGCGGCTGTGCTGGCCAGCAGCACCGCAGACAACGCAACGAAGTAATGCATGGGCAACAGATGGCTGGCGTATTCGCCTGGCACCTGCGTGAAGATCCGGTTGAGGCCCTGCTCGGCCAGCAGGTACAGGCCGCCGGCAACTGCGGCCGCCAGCACGCCGCTGTACAGCGCCTGCAACACCACGAACAGCAGCAGCGCGGCCGTGCCGAACCCCAGCAGGCGCAGCACCGCCAGCTCACGCTGCTTGCGCTGTACCGCCGCCACCGCGCCAGCGGCGATGGCTGCCACGGCACCGGCCACGGCCAGGCTGGTGATGATCCAGAACACCAGGTCAAGGTTGCGGCTCAGGGCCTGCACCTGGGCGATCTGCGCTGCCTGGGTCGATACCAGCCACTTGCGTTCGGCAAAGTAGGCGCGCAGCGTCTCGACATCAGCCAGCCCACGGGCATACAGGCGAAACGCCGGGTATATCCGCTGCGCATCATTGCCTGCGGCCTCCCCCGGCCAGCCCAGCGCCGGCACGCCGCGCCCGTCGCGGTAGTCCTCGACCGCTTCGAGCAGGGCCAGGGAAGCAAACAGGCCATCGCGCTCGAACGCCGCCAACGGCAGCACGGCAGCTACCTGCAGGCGCGTCTGGCGCCATTGCATCTGGCCGGCCTGCTGCCGGCTGAAGCTGGCCTGTAGCTCATCACCGGCAGCGGCACCGAGCTTCTCGGCAGCGGTAAAGCTCAGTACCACCTGCTGCAGGCCCTGCGGCGGCGGCACCTGTTGCAACAAGGGGTCACCGGCAGCGGTCGGCAGCATCTCGACGGTTACCGCACGCCCCTTGGCAGGCAGCAGCAGCTCTGCAGTGGCGGCGATCTGCCGGGTCCGCGCGATGGCGAAGGCGACGTCCGGTCGCTGCCCCAGGGCATCGATGAAATCGGCGCGGAAACGGCCACCGCCCAAGGGAATGATCTCGCGTACGCTCGGGTCGCGTTGCAGCCGCTCGGTCAGGCTGCCGACCAGGCCGAACTTGAGACCGAACAGCACCAGCAACGGCGCGATCACCGCGACCAGCGCCAGCACGCTGCACGCCGACAGCCGCGCATCGTTGCGGTAGTCCTGCCAGGCCAGGCCGGCGATCAGCCACGGGCGCATCAGACGGCCTGCGCCAAGGTGGCGGTGACGCCGCCGTCGGCATCGCGTCGGCAGGCCATGCGCAGCACGCTCAACCCGGCCCGGCGCGCCAGCGCTTCGTCATGGGTGGCGAGCACGCAGGTCACCTGGCGCGCCTGTGCTTCACGCAGCAGCAACTGCATGACCCGCTCGGCGCTCACCGGGTCCAGCGCTGCGGTAGGCTCGTCGGCCAGCAACAATGCCGGCGCATGCGCCAGGGCCCGGGCGCAGCTGACCCGCTGACGTTGCCCCAGCGACAACGCGGCAGGTTTCTTGGCCAGCTGGTCATGCACATCCAGCGCCTCGGCCAGGCGTTCGACGCTGCCATCCTCGCCCAGCCCCAACAGCTGCCGTGGCAGGCGGATATTGCCGCGCACATCGAGGAAACCGAGCAATCCGCCGGCCTGCAGCACATAGCCCAGCTGGCGGCTGCGCAGCGCCGCCAACTGGTCGAGGCGGCGCTGGCGCCACAGGCCAGCCACATCGGTGCCGGCGAAGACGAAGCCCTCGGCGGCATCCGGCGCCAGCACCAGCGCCAGCAGGTCGAGCAAGGTACTCTTGCCGCAGCCGCTGGGGCCGACCAGGGCCACCCGTGCCCCTGCCGCCAACTGCAGCCGGTCGATCTGCAGGCTGTAGCGCTGGGCACCCTGGCCGCGCGTCTTGTGCACCGCGTGCAGGCTGATCATCACGGCAGCGTCGACAGCGGAACACGGTACAGGGCATCGCCCGGCTCGGCCTTGCCGAAGCGCACCCAGTTGGCCATGTCGTTGTGGAAGGTTTCGTACAGGCGGATCTTCGAGTCCAGCTCGTCGATGAAATCCTCCTGTTCGGCCACCGACAGCGACAGCCACAGGTCCTCGGTCATGCTCAGGGACTTGCTGCGGTATGGCAGGCCTTCGAGGTATTCGCCCAGTACCCCGCCCTGGGCCAGGTTTGCGCCCTTGCGCAGGGCACCCGGATCGCGGCTCATGTAGGCACTCGCGCTGGCGATCTCGTTGAAGAAATCACCCGGTGAACTGCGGGTCTTGCGCGCGGCATCGACGATCAGCTTCAGCGACTGCTGCAGGTCATTGAGCTGCAGCTTGGTCAGCATCACGCACACCTGCAGGCTCGGCAACGCCGGGTTGGCCAGGTCATGGTCGGCGGCCCAGGCGCTGACCAGTTGCGGCGCCTGGCTGGCGCCGTTACGGCCGAGGAAGTCCATGTGCATGGCATAACCGATCGCCTGGGACTTCGCCGCCAGGCTCGCGCCCGAGCCCAACTGGGGCAACGGCTGCGGCTGCTGTTCACGCACCTGGTGCACCAGTTCGGCGAACGTCGAGCCGATCTCGCGCACGCGCTCGCCAAAGGCGCCCACATCGCCGCCCGGCACAGCCACGTACAGGTCACCGATCTGCGGGTTGCTGTCGGCGGTAAGCACGCGGTACTGGCTTTCGGCAGCGCCATGGTTTTTCGCACCGGCCGGGGTGCGCAGGTGCAGGGCGTAGATCCTGATCTGCTTGCTCAACGCAGCCTGGCGAACCTCGGCCTCGTTCATCTGTGTGCTGCTGTAGGGGTCGTTCTTGCGCAGGGCACCGGCATCGCTGACCAGCAGGACGATGCGCCCGCCATAGCCCGACCAGTCCATGCCCTCCACGGCCTGCATCACGCCGGCAAAGGCATCTTCGTTGAACGAATGGCTGGAGACGCTGGTGGCCTTGACCTGCGCGGCAGCCTTGAGGAAGCGCGCCGGGTCGCGGCCCTCCTCCAGGCTGACCAGGGTCTTGCTCAGGTAGTCCAGGCCCGGGGTGCGCTTGACGCTGTTGCGAAAGCCCACCAGGCCGAAGCTGACATTGCCCAGCTCGCCCCGTGCAGCCAGTTGCGCCTGCAGTTCGCTGACCACCTGGCGCACGCGGTCGATGTAGGGTTGCATCGACACCGACGTGTCGACCACCAGGACGATGCCGGTACGGAAGCGGTTGTCCGTTGCCACGGCCGCACCGGCAGCCGTGGCCGCCTGGCTGCGAACGCTGCTGCCGGGGTCGATGGAGGCGACGTTGAGCAACTGCACCGGCTGGCCGTCGGCGCCGAAGCTTTCGCGGTAGTCGAAGATCGGCATCAGGTAGAACTGGTTCTGCGGCACCGCGCTGGCGGCTGGCTCCAGGGCCAGCACCTGGGGCACCTGGTCGGGCTCGTTCTGCGCCTTGAGCAGGTCGGCGCGGGCCCTGCCGGTGTCGTCGAGCAGTTGCTGCAGGTCATCGGCCTGGCGCATGAACATCACCGGTGAACGGCCGGAACGCTCGGTAAACTTCAGCACCAGGCTTTGCTTCCAGTCGCTGGTTTGTGCCGCAGGCAACCAGCCGTCGCGCTGGCCGCTGCTGGAGGCGCCAACTTCCAGCCATGGCTGGCCGTCGATATCCTTGCGCTGGTACACGTACAGCACCGAGAACGCCGGCAGCGGTTCACCGGCGCTGTCACCGGGCCGTGCGCGCAGTTGCGCTTCGGGCTTGCTCAGCACGCGTTGGAACAGGGTTTTCTTGCCCGGCATCAACAAAGGCCGGCCGTCTTCGCTGGCCGCTGGCGGTGGAGCGGTTGGCGTCAGCGGTTCGCTCGCGGTTTGCGCCACGGGTGGCTGCACGTCCGGTTGGTCGCTGCCACTGCGCAACCAGAACAAGGTCGCGCCCAGGCCCAGCGCCGCGGCTATGGCCACGGCCAGCATGGCCTTGGCCGGCATGCCCGAGGCTGGTTTCGGCGGCGCAGCGGGCCTGGGCCGGGACGGCTCCTTGGCAGGCGCGGGTGAGGCGACCGGCTCGGCCGTGGCCTGCGGAATATCGATGGACATTGGCGTCAAGCCGCCAAGGTCTGCCTTGCCCGGCATCGCGACCGGCAACGGCCGGATCACTGTGCTGTCCTGGTCATCGGCAGGCAAGCGATCGAGTGCGGCCAGCAACGCGTCGGCATCGGCGAAGCGTTGATCAGGGTCCTTGGCCAGCAGCCCGCGCAGGATGTCCTGGTAGCGCCCGTGCTCGATGGGCAGCTCCGGTAGTGGCTCGGTCAGGTGGGCCAGTGCGGTCGACAACGCATCGGTGCCACGGTAGGGCAGCTCGCCGACAAGGATCTCGTACAGCACCACCCCAAGCGCATACAGGTCGGCGCGGCCGTCGATGTCCATGCCCCGCGCCTGCTCCGGGCTCATGTAGCTCGGGGTGCCGACGGCGAAGCCAGCCTGGGTGAACTGGGTGCGGTCATCCAGCGACTTGGCGATGCCAAAGTCCGAGAGCACCGCCGTGCCGTCGGCGCGGAACAGGATGTTGGCCGGTTTCACGTCGCGGTGCACCAACCCCTGGCCGTGGGCATAACCCAGCGCCTGGGCGATCTGCCGCACGTACAGCAAGCCCTGCTCGGGTGCAAGCCCGGCGGCGATGCGCTCCTTGAGGGTGCCGCTGGGCAGGTACTCCATGGCCATGTAGTACAGCTCGCCGACGTTGCCGATGTCATGGATGGTGGCGATGTGCGGGTGCGCCAGCCGCGCCAGGGTGCGCCCTTCGCGCAGGAAGCGCTCGCAGAAGGTAGGGTCGGCGGCAAGGCTCGCGGCCATCACCTTCAGCGCCACCTTGCGCTGCAGCGAGCGCTGGGTGGCCAGGTAGACGCTGGCCATGGCGCCCTGGCCAATCTCGCTGTCGATGTCGAATCCGGGAATCTGCATGTTCGGGGTGCTCTTCATTTCGCCTTCACCACCACGGCGGTGATGTTGTCAGGGGCGCCACGGGTCAGCCCCAGGTGTACCAGGCTGCGGACCACCTGATAGGGGTCGGCGTGGCCGAGCACGTCGGCGATCTCGTGGTCTTCGGCGGTCTTGTTCAAGCCGTCGCTGCACAGCAGGTAGGTGTCGCCCGGCTGTACCTGCACATCCACCGCCTGGAGTTCGAGCTGGTCCTCGACGCCGATGGCGCGGGTAACGATGTTGCCGCGCGGGTGTACGCGCGCTTCGGCCTCGTTGAGCAGGCCGCTGTCCTGCAGTTCCTGGACATAGCTGTGGTCATGCGACAGGCGCTCGATACGGCCATCGCGCAGCCGATACAGGCGGCTGTCACCAGCCCACAGGCCTACCGCCCGGTCGCCGCGTGCGGCCAGGACCACCACCGTGCTGCCCATCATCGCCACGCCCCGGCGCAAGGTCTCCTCGCGTACGGCGCTGTTGACCTGGGCCAAGGTGTCGCGCAGGGCCTGGGTGAAATCCTCCAACCCATCGATGAGCGGCAACTGGCGCAGGCTGTCCACGGCCAGGCTGCTCACATAGTCCCCGGCGGCATGCCCACCCATGCCGTCGGCAACGGCCCACAGGCCATCCCAGGTCAGCTCCAGGCAGGCGTCTTCGTTGATCTTGCGGACCATGCCTACATGGCTGTAGCTGGCCGCGCTGTAGTGCACGCGGCTCATGCTGGACTCGCCTCGCTGCCCAGCAGGAACGCGGCGAACTGCTCGCTGCGCGGCAGGCCCTGGCTACGCAGCAGGCCAGGTGCGATCCGCTCGCTGCCCAGGCCCCACCACAGGCTCATGCCTTCGCAGGCACATTCGGCCAGGGCCAACGCCCTGCCCTGCGGCGTGCTGCCGTCGAGCCGCTGCAACCCGCCCACGGCTAGACGTGGCCCCTGCAGCAGCGGCCGGGGTTGGTCGAAAGGCTGCAAGGCTGCCTCGAAATGCTCGAAAGCCGCATCCGCTTCAAGCGTGCCCAGCAACGCCGCCTCGACACCTTCGAACCACTCATCGGCCCCACCAACGATGCCTGCGATCGCCACCCCGGGCTCCAGCACCTGCGCCACGCTCAGCGGAAAATACCGCCCCACCCGGTCGATGCTCGGCATCAGCACGCCGACCACCGCGTCCGGGCCACACACCCCAGGCGCCAGGGCAAAGCGCCACAACGGGCTGACCAGGTAGGCCTGCAGCCAGGCCTCGCCAAGCGCCTGCTGGCTGGCCTGGATACCGGCGGCCAGCCACTGGTCCCAGGGCTGGATGAAGGTCTGCGGCAGGCCACGGCTGACGAAGTCGCCGCGACAGGCCAGTTTTCCGTAGAAACCCACGTCGTTCACAGATGCTCCGGCAGGCTGAAACCGCTGACCACTCGGCTGCGGAACGGGTTGAAGGCGCTGCTGGCACGCAGCTCGTACGACACGCTGGCGCCATCCACGCGCAAACGCAGGTTGAAACGTTCCGGCGAGCTGCCAGCCACCAGGTCGGCCTGGTCGAGCAGGCGGAACCACGCCCATGGGCCTTCCACGGTCAGCCCCGAACGGCCGCTGGCCGATGGCGGCGCGATCGACAGGCGAACCACGCCGATGCTGTTCGGGTTGGGCCACTGCAACGCCACCGGGCGGCTCGGGCCGTGGTCGTAGCTGACTTGCTGGCCGTCGAGATCAAGCAGGAACTGGGTGATGCTCGCGTCCATCGCCACCGGCTTGAGCTCGAAACGCACGCTTGGCTGCAGGCCGTTACCGCTGCGGAAGAACGCATCGCGGATGGTCGCCGCGCGCTGGAAGGTGTACAGCACATTGCCGCTGATCCCGAGCTTCTGCGCAGCGCCCGGCTGCCAGCTCCAGGGCGTGCTGGAAGTATTGACGTAGGGCTGCAGGTACTTGCGGAAGTAGTTGTCCATCACCCCACCGACCCCGAAGAACTGGCCGAAGTCTTCCAGGGTGGCGTCGCGCGAACTGCCAGCCACCAGCGGGTAGCGGCCGCTGAGCGACTGCCGGTAGACATTCAGCACTTCGCTGGCCCAGGCGGCATTGAGCTGGTTGCGCACCCCGCCCATGACGATGCCATGGGTCGAGCCGAGTACCGAACTGACCAGGTTCTGCACCACCCTGGGCTGGCGCGCCGCGCCCAGGGCTACCCGTTGCGCCGCAGCCTGGGCCTGGTTCTTGGCCTCGCCGAGCAAGGCGTCGCCGCTGGCACCGACCATGGCGCTGACCTGCACGTAGAGCGCATTGAGGTCGGTGAGCAAGCCGTCGATGGCGGCGGGCTGGCCTTCACCGCTGCCGACCAGCGTGGCCAGCTCGGCGAAGTGCGCGGTCACCGGGTCCTGCGTGCGGGCCGCGGGGCTGTCGACGGGCAGCGGCGCGTCGCCGAGCAGCCCGCCAAGGCGCTGGCGCAGCTGGTCGACACCGGCCTGCTCGGCCTTGTCCTGGACCTTGTCGAGCGTGGTCGGCTGCGCCAGGTTGGTTTCACGGGCCACCGCCTGCAGCAGCTGCTTCATCGGCGAGGTCGGCCCGGACAGCACCCGCAGCACGTCGGCGGCTTGGCCAACGCTGGTGACAGGCACGACGTCCAGGTCGTCGAGCAGGGCATCCCAGTGGCGGATGTAATCCTGGTAGTAGAGTTGCTGCACATCGTCGGCCAGGCGTTTGGCATCGCCCGCTTCGCCCGGCGCGCGGCCCAGTACCCAGCGTTCTTCGGCCAGCGTGGTGCTCTGCGCCAGGCTGGCGACGAGAAATGCCTGGCGGTAGCCCTGCACGGTGAACAGCCCCGGCAGCGGCTCGCTCAACGGCTTGCCGCTCTTGAAGCGAAACACCAGGGCGGCATCACGCCCGGCAGCGTCGCTGACGCGGAAGTCTTCGACCCCGCCTGGCAGCTTCTGGCGCTTGACCCGGTCGTAAACACGCTGGGCCACCGGCAACTGCTGCAGCTGGCGACGGGTGTCGTCGATCAGGCGCTGGTCCAGGCGTGCGTTCGGCGGACGTTTCTCGAACAGCGCCGCCAGGTGCTGCCCCAGGGCTTGGCGCAGGTCGGGCGCAAGGTCGCGGGGTAACTGGCGCTCCCAGTCGAGGGTGATCCAGGCCTTGATGAAGTCTGGGTCGTAGTGCTCGGCATCGGCCAGCATCAGGTAGGCCTTGAGCCCTTCGTAGAGGTAATCGGATGGCCCCCCGGCATACAGCTGTTCCTCGATGCGGGTGACCAGGCGCGGGGCGAAAATGGCGATCAGCAGCTTGCGGTACAGGCTCTGCGATTCGCTTTCGAGCATGTCGCCCTGGTACAGGCCCAGGCCCTCAGCCCAGCTGGGAGGGTCGTCCGCCAGGTGGCGGACGGCGTTGAGCAGCGGCAGCACGTCGACCACGTTGCGCTGCGCAGGGCTCAGGCCTTGCACGCTTTTGCCCAGTGGCTGAAGGCGGCTGTCGACTTCGGCGATGTATTGCTGGTTGGCCCGGTAACTGAGGGCCCACAAGGTCCCGACCAGCAGCACCAACGCCACGCTCACGGCCAGCGCACCACGGGCGATCCACCGGCGCCGCCGCTCCACCTTGGGGTTGCTGCCAACCAGGCCGCGCTCGGCGAAGGCCACGGCAGTGAACAACCGCTCGATGAAATAGCTGCGCCCGCTACCGCTCTGGCGTGCCAGGTGCGCACGATCCAGGCCCATGCTCTGGGCCATGCTGCCGATCAGCCGGTCGATGGGGCTGCCTTCCTGGGTGCCGCTGGTGAAGTACACACCACGCAGTAACGCCCGTGCCTCGAAGGCGTTGGGCTTGAAGATGCCGTCGAGGAAGGCCTTGAGGTTGCCACGCAGGGCGGCGAACTGTTGCACGAAGCCATAGACAAGGTCGCGTCGGGCCGGGTCGCGTTCCTGTTGCAGGCGCTCGACCAGGCGCTCGCCGAGCCGCCGTTCGAGCAATGCGAACTCGTTGTCGAACTGCGCCAACGGGCCGTCAGCGCCCTGCTCGAGAGTATCCAGCGGGAAGGTCATGCCCCACACCTGGGCGCGTTCGTCCTTGCCCAGGTTGTCGAAGAACTCCATGAAGCCCGGCACCAGGTCGAGCTTGGTCAGCATCAGGTAAACCGGGAAGCGCACGCCCAGCTGACTGTACAGCTCCTGGATGCGCGCGCGGATCGCCGCGGCGTGGGCGGCGCGCTCGGCGTCGCTGCCCAGCAGCAGGTCGGACAGGCTGATGGCGATGAATGCACCGTCGATGGGGCGGCGCGAGCGCTGGGTCTTGAGCAGGTCGAGAAAGCCCAGCCAGGCCGCCTTGTCGACCTGGGCGTGGCTGTCCTGGGTGGTGTAGCGGCCGGCAGTGTCGAGCAGCACCGCCTGGTCGGTGAACCACCAGTCGCAGTTGCGCGTGCCGCCCACACCGCGGATGGCGCCCTCGCCCAGTTGCGCGGCCAGCGGGAAGTGCAGGCCGGAGTTGACCAGCGCGGTGGTCTTGCCCGAGCCGGGCGGGCCGATGATCACGTACCACGGCAGCTCGTAAAGGTTGCGACGCTCGTCACCGCCCAGACGGGCCTTCTTCAACAGGGCCAAGGCCTCGTCCATGCGCTGGCGCAGCGCCGCCAGCTCTTCGGTGGTGGCCACGCTGGCAGGGTCCGGGGCGGTTTCTGCGGCCAGGCTCTGCATGACCTTGGCCGCCTGCCGGCGCGCCTGCACGATGCGCCAGGCGCGGTAGCCGCCCCACAGGGCGAACAGCAGGACGATCAGCAGCCAGCGTGGCGTGGGCGACGCCAGCATGTCCAGCAACGGCCCGACGAACCAGATGATCAGGCTCAGGGCGATCAGGCCCAGCAGCGGGATCACCCAGCGAATGACAAAACTGAAAAACGCCTTCACTCGACGCCCTCCGCCAGAACGGTGATTTCAACCCGGCGATTCTTCGCCCGGCCCTGCGCGGTGTCGTTCGACGCCAGGGGCTCGGTGTCGCTCAGCCCTTGGGCGCTGAAGCGCTCGGGTTGCCCGGTGCGCGCGGCGAGGATGCCCTTGACCTCTTCGGCGCGCGCTTGCGACAACGCCCAGTTGGACGGGAAGCGCAACGTCGCGATGCGCTGGTTGTCGCTGTGCCCGGTGACCCGGACATTGCCCTTGACCTTGGCCACTGCCTCGGCGATGCGCAGCATCAGCGGCTGGAAATCGCCCTTGATGCTGGCGCTGGCGCTGGCGAACAGCTCGTCACCGCGAATGGTCACCACCGAGCGGTCGACCGCGTCTTCGACGGAAACCCGGCCGGCCTTGATGTCATCGGCGAGGAACCCGGCCAGGCGCGGGCGCTCCACTGGCTTGGGCTGCAGCACCGGGCGGTCCATGGCTTGTACCGGGATTTCGCCCAGCGCGTGGATACCCCGGAACACCGGCTCGGCATCGGCGGCCAGCTTCAGGCGCAGGCCGAACAACAGCAGCAACAGCAATGCCGCGGCCACCGCCAGGCCCACCCATGGCGGCACGAACTGGGCCAGGCGGTCACGGCTGACAGCCACCCCACGCCAGTGTGGCGAGAGTTCGCGCTCACGTTCGCCACGGGCACTGCGAATTGCCGCAGCGGTACGCTCGCGCAGTGCTTCGAGCTGGGCGCGGCCATCGTTCATGACCCGGTAGCGGCCCTCGAAGCCGAGGCTGGTGCACAGGTACAACAGCTCCAGCAGGTTGAGGCGTTCGCGCGGGCTCTGCAGGCAATGCTCCATCAGCTGGAACACCTTCTCACCGCCCCAGGCCTCGTTGTGCACCGTGATCAGCAAGCTCTGGCGGCTCCAGTCGCTGGCACTGCCCCACGGCGTGCTGAGCACCGCCTCGTCCAGCGCGGTGCACAGCGCATAGCGCGCCAGCAGCACCTCGTTGCGCACCACCCCGGCGGCTTCGGCACGGGTCTCGAACTGGCGCAGATAGGCCAGCAACTGCGCCCGCAGGCTGGCCGGCGCCGAATGAGCGATGGTGTTGCGCAGGCGGGTAAGCAAGGCCAGCAACGGCCCGGCCGCCTGCTCGAGCGGGTTGACACCCACGCCCTGGCCAGGCGCCAGGGGCTCGGCCGGTACCTGCAACGGCGGCGGCTGCGGCGCTGGCGCGGTGGGTTGCGGGGCAGCGCGGCCACCGGGGCGCGGCATGAACTGGGTACGGTCGTTGGCCTGCGGATCTTCCGGGTGCATCGCGGGTTATCCTCGAATGGCCCAGAAGGCCAGGCTCAGGCCGGGGAACTCGCCGGCGACGTAGAAGGCAAAGCCACCGGAGTGTTGCAACTGCTTCCAGTGCTCGCTGCCCCGGTCGAGCTCGAAGTAGGTGGAGCCGGCATGGAACGGGATCTGCCGGGGCGCCACCGGCAACGGCAGCAGGCCGATGCCCGGCAGTTGCAGGTTGACCAGGTCGCGGATGTGCTCCACCGAGCCGATCTTGCTCTGTTGGCCAAAGCGGCTACGCAGCGTCTCGCTGGGCACATCGGCACGCACCACCAGGACGAAACTGGCGCTGTCGAGCAGGCTGCGGTCGGCAAGCATGCCAACGTGGATGCCGTAGGCCTTCTCGACGATGGGAATGGCCACCGCCTTGCTGTCGATCAGCGTTGACAAGGCCTCGCGCAAGGCGGCCATCACTGGCGCGAAGGTCGCCGCCAGGTCGTCGTGCTGATACACCGGGAAGCTGTGCGGGCGGCGGCCATCGCGGGTGAAGGTGGCGAACTCGCCAGCCAGGGCCACCAGCTCGCTGTACAGCCGCTCGGGGTGCAGCGGGCTCAGCTGGTTGAGGTGTTCGACCAGCGGCTGGGCGCGGTTGACCAGTTGCAGCAGCATGAAGTCGGCAATCTCCGACGCCCCGCCATTGGCCGAGGCGACCACCCTGCCCGCCAGCGCTTCGCCACGCTGGTGCAGCAGGCCCAGCAGCTCGCCGCAGAAGCCGAACAGTTGTTGGCTGGCCGCCACGTCGAGTACCGGCGGGATGTAGCTGTCATCCACCACCAGTGCGCGGTCGGCGCGCTTTTCGCGGATGCGCAGCATGCCAAGGGCGGCGTAGTCGCTCAGGCCGTCCTCGCTGCGCAGCAGGCGCAGGGCGCGGCTGCCGAGGGCCAGCGGGGCACGGTTTTCGAACGGCGCGTTGTCGTCGCGCACCTCGCTGACACGGCTGACATAGCGGGCACCAGCGACGGCTTCGCCCTCGTCGACGGTGTCGCGGGCCCCCGCCCGCTTGAGTGGCAGCCCCAGGTGGACAACGCCATCGCGCAGATCGTCGGGCACTTCCAGCGGCGCAGGTGGCAGGTCGTCGCGGGGGATGTCGAACGGCGTGCCGTCGGGCAGCAAGCCGCGGGCGCTGAGAATCGCCACCTTGCCCTGGGCAAGCAGGCCCTGGTCGAGCAGCAGCTCGGAGAAACCCCACGCGGCCACGCTCAGCGGCCGGTTGCGGGCGTCGACGAGGTGTTCGAGGTAGCGATCATGCTGTTGGAAATGCTGGGTCGTGATGAACATGCCTTCCGACCACACCACGCGATTGTTCCAGGACATGGGGACTCCGATTGCCTAGCGGGCAGGTTCAGGTTGTGGGGTGGCCACGGCGCTGCGCACGGCACGCACATCGAGGCTGATCTGATAGTCCCGCGGCGGCACCGGCAGCACGCTGCGCCACTGGGCCTGGTCGATCTCGCGGTAACCGACCACCAGGCCGATGTGGCGAGTGGCAGGGTCGAGCGGACGTTCCAGGCGCAACTGGCCGCCGGGCTGCAACAGCACTTCGTCCTGGTCGATCAGGTCGGCGCCGAGGGTGGCCTGGGCGCGCTCGGCCAGGGCGAAGTAGTCGGCGCGGGCAAATGCGGCGCTGTTCTTCAGCTCGTACAGGCGCACCCGTACCGGCGCAGGCGTGCCGCCAGGGCCCGGGTTCAGCCCCTCGGCGGCACTGAAATACAGGGTCACGGCTGCGCTGTCCGGTGCACTGTCGGCAGCAGGGGCAACCGGCGTGTCCTTGCTGCAGGCAGCCAGCAGCACCAGGCTCAGGGCTGCGACCAGTCGTATTGCTTTCATCCTTGTCCTCTTGACGTACCGTGGTCTTCCTGGGTGCGCTCAACTACGTTGCAAACGGCTGCTGTGGGCCTCGTAGGCGCGGCTGAATTCGCGGCCGAACAGTTCCTGGAAATCGTCTTCGGCTTCACGGGAGATCTGCCCGTAAAGCTCAGTGAACTGCTGCCAGCAGTGGGCCTGGCGCGAGCCACCGAACAACTTGGCCAGCCCCGCCGCAGGTGCCAGGCGCTGCTCCAGGCGCGCCGGCTGGAAACACGCGAGCAGGTGCTTGATTGCGGCCTGCACGCCCGCCATCACCGCCAGCTGGTGGGCGCGCACATCATCGAAGCTTTCGCGCACGGCCTGGTCCGGCGCCATGAACGCCTGGTTACCGTGACGCAGCAACAGCAGCAACGCCTCGTCGGCATTGGGGGCGAACTTCAGCGGGTTGTTCTGCACCGGGGCGATGGTGGTCTGCTGCATGCGGAACTCGCCCTTCAGGCTGCTGCGTGCACGCAACACGTCGATCAGGCCCTCCACCATCAAGCGGTAGCTCTGGCCGATGGCCTCCATTTGCGCGGCGGCGTCGGCGGCGTCGATGCGCAGGTGCTCGATACCGGCGCCGCGCAGGAACGCCTGCAGCAACGCATCGCTGCTTGCAGCTGGCGCAGGTGCGGCGACTGGTTCGCTTGCAGCAGGCTGTGCAGGCACTGCAGGAACGGCTGGCGCAGGCGGCGCAGTCGGGGTCGGGGTCGGAGCCGGTGCCGGTGCCGAGCCGAACAGGTTCCAGTCTTCCGGGATCATCCCCGGCGCAGCCGGTTCGGCGGCCGGGGCAGGCGCCACCACCGGGGTTGGCGGGCGGAAGTCGTGCTGCTGAGCCGGCACATGGTCGGGCTGGCTGACCGGCGGCACGCTCGAGGGGCCGAGGAAGTCGAACAGGTCAGGCAGCGTGTCGTGGTTCGACGCACCTTGCAGGAACGCAGCCGGCGCACCGGAAATCGGCGGGGCGGGAACGGCCGGGGCCGCCACCTGGTTGGCCATCAGCGCCTCGAAACTGTGTACCTGGGGTTCGCCCTCCAGGGCGCCAGGCAGGTTCGCGTCGATGCGCGCCTGTATCTCGTATTCCCCAATACGGATAACTTCGCCATCCAGCAACTGCTCACTGTTACCGCGACGCAAGCGAATACCGGCACGAACTAATTCCACACCGTTCGTACTGTCATCGGTCAAAAAATATCGCCCTTCCTTGAACTGGATCACACAATGCCGGGCCGATACCAACCGCTCGGGGTCAGGAAGTACCCAGTCATTGTCCGCCGCACGGCCAAGCGTGATGGCACCGGTTTCCAGCCGCATCTCCGGGCATTGCCCGGGAGTAATCTTGTGGTAACTAGTGATAGTTAGGCAAAGTGCCATCACGCCTCCATGCATCCATTTAAAACATCGATCCATCCATTTGAGTTGTTTCCCCACAACCACTCAAATACAGCTGTACCCCTTGATTTACGGGGGCTTCGTGCACACAACCGACCGTACGACGGCTATTCAACGCTAATGCCGAGGCTAACCGAATGGAATCGGACGAGTGGTGCTCGGTAACTGCCAACGAATTCACAGCTGACACTCGGGGGCGCGTAGCTTACCTTGACACTCGCGAATAAATAAACCATAAATGCGCAACTTCGAAGTGCCAAAATAATATCACCATGATATCACCCCGGCACTCTTTGGAAAGTTTGTGCGCCAGTTCACACTTGCAACTTCGCACAACAACACGCCCTCACCAAGGGCCGATATGGAGATCGAATTCTGGTGAACGCATCGCCGCTGCTCGCCGCTGTTTCCGCTGACTTTCCCTGCGGCGATGACCTCGAATATGACGCCGAGTTTCTGCAACTGGAGCGTGACGCCCAGGGCCGCCCCGAGCGCGTCATGGGCGACGCCGTCCAGCCTGCCGAGCCACCACAGTGGCGCGATATCGAGCAGGCAAGCACGACCTTGCTGCAACGCAGCAAGGACCTGCGCATCACCCATTTCCTGCTTCAGGCCAACCTGGCCCTGCACGGCCTCCCAGGGCTTGCCGCCAGCCTGGAACTGATCCGCGATCTGCTCGGCGAGTACTGGCTGCACCTGCACCCACAACTGGACGCCGCCGACGACAACGACCCTACGGTACGGGTCAACGCCCTGGCCGGCCTAGCCTGCGACACCAACATCGCGCTGCTGCGTGACGCCGTGCTGGTGCGCTCCCGTGCCTTTGGCCCGGTCACCCTGCGCGCGGCACTGCACGCCGCAGGCGTGCAGCATTTCGCCAGCGAACAGCTCAGCGCCGAGGAACTGGCCGCCGCCCTGCGTGACGCCGACGCCGACCAGCTGCAGCAATGCCAAGAGGCGCTGCGGCTGGCCCGCGAGGCGGTGGACGCCATCGAGAGCCGGGTCAACGACCAGGTCGGGTCGGCCAGCGGTATCGATTTGTCAGCCTTGCGCCAGCCGCTGCGCCAGGTGCAGCAGGTACTGGCTGACTACTGCCCCGACGGGGCGGGCCCAGCCCCGCAAGCCGATGACACGCCGGCTGCCGAGCGCGATGACGAGCGGCAGGCGACCGCCAGTGCCGCCCCGGGCACACGGCCGGCTGCCCGCCCTGGTGAAGTCAACAGCCGCGAAGACGTGCAGCAGAGCCTTGACCGCCTGCTGCAGTACTACGCCCGCCACGAACCATCAAGCCCGCTGCCGGTACTGCTGCACCGGGCGAAGAAGCTGGTCCATGCCGATTTCGCAACTATTGTGCGCGACCTGATCCCCGATGGCTGGTCGCAATTCGAGAACCTGCGCGGCCCCGAAGACAACTGACGTCCTCGGCCCGCATCAACACCGACGCCCGCAACGAACAGCGCCGCCGTACCGGCGACCAGGAGGAACAACGTGGCGAAAGACAGCTCCCAGAAATTCATCGCGCGCAACCGTGCGCCGCGGGTGCAGATCGAATATGACGTCGAGCTCTACGGCGCCGAGAAGAAAGTCCAGTTGCCGTTCGTCATGGGCGTGCTGTCGGACCTTGCCGGCAAGCCGGCCGAGCCGCTGCCAGCGGTGGCCGAGCGCAAGTTCCTGGAAATAGACGTCGACAACTTCGACTCGCGCCTGAAGGCGATGAAGCCACGCGTGGCCTTCAACGTGCCCAACGAACTGACCGGCGAAGGCAACCTGAGCCTGGACATCACCTTCGAGAGCATGGACGACTTCAGCCCGGCCGCCGTGGCGCGCAAGGTCGACGCCCTCAACCAGCTGCTCGAGGCCCGCACCCAATTGGCCAACCTGCTGACCTACATGGACGGCAAGACCGGTGCCGAGGACATCATCCTCAAGGCCATCAAGGACCCGGCCTTGCTGCAAGCCCTGGCCAGTGCACCGAAACCCGTCGACAACGAGCCCAAGGCCTGAGGAGACAGCCCATGAACGATCCATTGCGCGACGCCCAGGCCCAGCCGGGCGCTGCCACCCAGGACCCGAGCGAGTTCGCCGCCCTGCTGCTGCAGGAATTCAAGCCCAAGACCGAACGTGCCAAGGAAGCGGTCGAAAGCGCCGTGCGTACCTTGGCCGAGCAGGCCCTGGCGCAGACCAGCCTGGTGTCCAACGATGCCATTGGCTCGATCGAGCAGATCATTGCCGCCATCGACGCCAAGCTGACCGCACAGGTCAACCAGATCATCCATCACAACGACTTCCAGCAGCTGGAAAGCGCCTGGCGTGGCCTGCACTACCTGGTCAACAACACCGAGAGCGACGAGCAGCTGAAGATCCGCGTGCTCAACGTCTCGAAGACCGAGCTGCACAAGACCTTGAAGAAATTCAAGGGCACTGCCTGGGACCAGAGCCCGGTGTTCAAGAAGCTGTACGAGGAAGAGTACGGCCAGTTCGGCGGCGAACCTTATGGCTGCCTGGTCGGCGACTACTACTTCGACCAGTCGCCACCCGACGTCGAGCTGCTGGGCGAAATGTCGAAGGTCTGCGCCTCGATGCACGCGCCGTTCATTGCCGCCGCCTCGCCGACCGTGATGGGCATGGGCTCCTGGCAGGAGCTGAGCAACCCGCGCGACCTGACCAAGATCTTCACCACCCCGGAATACGCCGGCTGGCGCTCGCTGCGTGAGTCCGAAGACTCGCGCTACATCGGCCTGACCATGCCGCGCTTCCTGGCGCGTCTGCCTTATGGCGCCAAGACCGACCCGGTCGAGGCATTTGCCTTCGAAGAAGACACCGACGGCGCCGACAGCAGCAAGTACACCTGGGCCAACGCCGCCTATGCCATGGCCGTGAACATCAACCGCTCGTTCAAGTACTACGGCTGGTGCTCGCGCATTCGTGGCGTGGAGTCGGGTGGCGAAGTGCAGGGCCTGCCGGCGCACACCTTCCCCACCGACGACGGTGGCGTGGACATGAAGTGCCCGACCGAAATCGCCATTTCCGACCGCCGCGAAGCGGAGCTGGCCAAGAACGGGTTCATGCCGCTGTTGCACAAGAAGAACACCGACTTCGCTGCCTTCATTGGTGCCCAGTCGCTGCAGAAGCCGGCCGAGTATGACGACCCGGACGCCACCGCCAACGCCAACCTGGCCGCGCGCCTGCCGTACCTGTTCGCCACCTGCCGCTTCGCTCACTACCTCAAGTGCATCGTTCGCGACAAGATCGGCTCGTTCAAGGAGAAGGACGAGATGCAGCGCTGGCTGCAGGACTGGATCCTCAACTACGTCGACGGCGACCCGGCGCACTCTACCGAGACCACCAAGGCCCAGCACCCCCTGGCAGCCGCCGAGGTTGTGGTCGAGGACGTCGAAGGCAACCCGGGTTACTACAACTCGCGCTTCTACCTGCGCCCGCACTACCAGCTCGAAGGGCTGACCGTGTCACTGCGCCTGGTATCGAAGCTGCCTTCGGCCAAAGGGGCCTGACAGACTTCGGGGCCGCTTCGCGGCCCTTTCGCGACGCAAGGCCGCTCCTACACAGAGGGCCGACGTCGTGTGTTGAGTGAGAGACCGACGCAGCTTCTGTAGGAGCGGCCTTGCGTCGCGAAAGGGCTGCGCAGCAGCCCCAACTGCACCAAACCGCCAACCTGACGCGTAATACCGAGGACACCATGGCTGTAGATATTTTCATCAAGATCGGCGACATCAAGGGCGAGTCCCACGACAAGGCCCACAAGGACGAAATCGACGTGCTCAACTGGAGCTGGGGCATGTCCCAGTCCGGCAACATGCACATGGGCAGCGGCGGCGGCTCGGGCAAGGTCAACATCCAGGACCTGTCGATCACCAAGTACATCGACAAGGCCAGCCCCAACCTGATGGCCCACTGCTCCAGCGGCAAGCACATCGACAAGGTCAAGCTGACCGTGCGCAAGGCTGGGGGCGAGAGCCAGGTCGAGTACCTGATCATCAACCTTGAAGAAGTCATCATCAGCTCGCTGAGCACTGGTGGCTCGGGCAGCGACGACCGCCTGACCGAGCACGTGACCCTGAACTTCGCCAAGGTCACCGTCGACTATCAGCCGCAGAAAGCCGACGGCACCAAGGAAGGCGGCCCGATCAAGTACGGCTGGAACATCCGCTCCAACGTCAAGATCTGACCGACCGCGCCCGCGCCGCCTTGGCTGGCGCGGGCGCCTTCCCCCACCTCACCCGCTCACGGTGAACTCCATGGCCAAGCCTTCTTTCATCAACCTCTGGAATGCCTACCCGACCGACTCCTCGCCTTGCGACGGCGGCTGGGACAACCAGTGCGCCATCCGCATGAGTATTGCGCTCAACGGCGAGCACACCATCAAGGTGAACGCCGGTACCTACAGCGAACCACGTTGTGCCCATGGCCATGCCCGGGGTGCCGAATCGCTGGCCAACTGGCTGTGGAAGCACCATCTTGGCGCCCCGCTGCAACTGAGCGGCAGCGCAAGCGACCGCCTCAAGCTCGGCGAAAAGCGCGGCATCATCTTCTTCAAGGACTGCTTCGCCCGTGCCGGGCAGGCATTCGAAAACCGTACCGGCGATCACATCGATTTGTGGGACAGAGGCCGGGTCACGGGCTATTTCGCCGACCAGGCCCATCGTTCCAAGGCCGTCTGGTTCTGGGAGCTGAAATGAAACGTGCGCCCAAAGCCATGCCGGCCCTGCTGGTCGCGTTCGCCCTGAATGCCTGTGCACAGCCCCCCGCTCCCTCGTCGAACGCGGCGCCCGAGGTCAGCCTTGCCGGGAAAAAACTCGTGCTGGTGAACCACGAAGGCCGCTGCGCGCTGCGCAAGGCCGATGCCTCGCTGTTGCAGCTGGAGATGCCCTGGCCTTGCCAGCTCAGCCCGGAGCGAGATGGCGGCAAGCCTCGCGTGGAGCAGTTCAATGGCGCGCAGATCATCATTGTCAGCCATGTGCAGCCAGACCCGTCACAACCCGGCCGCTGCGAAAGCCAGTACCAGGCTGTTCGCCAGCTGGGCGAGCGCCTGGAGCCTTCCATCCTGGCACGTGGCGCCAGCTGCTCGAACGGCCCTGTAGACCAGAAAAACTTCGTGGGGCTGTTCGAGTGGTAGCCGAAATCGCCGCCCGCGACCGTCTGCAGCCCTCGCTGCTGGACCGCCTGACCGACGACGACCCAGGCAACCCGCAGGAAGCGCCGGACAAGCGCGTGCTCAGCCTGCACCAGCTCAAGGCCTCGGTACTGCGCGACCTCGCCTGGTTGCTCAACACCACTTCGCTGCTCGACAGCGCCGCGACCCTGGGCACCCCGGCCGGGGCTTCGGTGATCAACTACGGCCTGCCAGCCCTGGCCGGCAACAGCGCCTCGAACATCGACCTGGCCGCCCTGGAGCGCATCATCCACCAGGCCATCGCCACCTACGAGCCGCGCATCCTCGCCCATACCCTGAAGGTGCGTGCCCAGGCCGCACCCGGCGAGATGAATGCCAACGCCCTGAGTTTCGAAATCGAAGGCGACCTGTGGGCCCAGCCAGCGGCCTTGCCGTTGCTGCTACAGACCGAGGTGGACCTTGAGTCCGGCCATGTGCGCGTGGCCCCTGCCGAACGCCGGAGGCGTGCATGAACCCGCGCCTGCTCGAGCTGTACAACCAGGAGCTGCAGCACATCCGCGAAAGTGCGGCGGAGTTCGCCCGGGAATACCCGAAGATCGCCGGGCGCCTGACGCTGTCCGGGATCGAGTGTGCCGACCCCTATGTCGAGCGCCTGCTCGAAGGCTTCGCCTACCTCACCGCGCGGGTGCAACTGAAGCTGGATGCCGAGTACCCGACCTTCACCCATAACCTGCTGGAGATCGCCTACCCGCACTACCTGGCGCCGACCCCGTCGATGACCGTGGTGCAACTGCAGACCGACCCCGACGAGGGTTCACTGGCCGCCGGGTTCCGCCTGCCGCGTGACAGCGTGCTGCGCGCCAACCTGGGGCGCAACTCGCAAACCCCGTGCGAGTTCCGCAGCACCCAGGACGTCACCCTCTGGCCCTTGCAGGTAGCCCGCGCCGAGTACTTCGGCAACCCCGGCGCGGTGCTCGGGCGCCTGGCCAGCAGCGTGCCACAAGCCCGCGCCGGCCTGCGCCTGACCCTGCGCAGTGGCGCCGAGGTGCCGTTCGCCAGCTTGCCGCTCAGCCATCTGCCGCTGTACCTCAACGGCGCTGACGAAACCCCGTTCCGCCTCTACGAGCAACTGCTGGGCAGCGCCTGTGCGGTGTTCGTGCGCCAACCCGGTGCCGATTGGGTGGAACGTATTCCGGTCGAACAGGCCCTGCGCCCGTGTGGCTTCGATGACCGTGAAGCGGCGTTGCCGGTGGTGCCCCAGGCCTTCCAGGGCTACCGCCTGCTGCAGGAGTACTTCGCCCTGCCGCAGCGCTTCCTGTTCGTCGATTTTGCCGGGCTGGAACAGGCAGTACAGCGCTGCACCGGCCAGACGCTGGAAGTGCTGGTATTGTTCGAACGCTTCGACCAGAGCCTGGAGAGCAGCGTCGGCGCGAGCCAGTTCGTGCCGTTCTGCACTCCGGCGATCAACCTGTTCCCGCGCCGTGTCGACCGCCTGCACCTTTCCGATCGAGTGCATGAGCACCACGTGATCGCCGACCGCACCCGGCCCACCGATTTCGAGATCCATTCCCTGCAGCGGGTCACCGGCCACGGCACCGGGCCGGATCAGGAATTCCTGCCGTTCTACGCGGTGCGCGACCCGTCGCGCTACGGCCGCGACCAGGCCTACTACATCGTGCGCCGGGAGCCGCGGGTGCTGTCCAGCGAACAGCGACGCAATGGCACCCGCTCCAGCTACATGGGCAGCGAAACGTTCATCAGCCTGGTCGACGGCCAGCAGGCACCCTACCGCCACGACCTGCGCCAGCTGGGTATCAGCGCCCTGTGCAGCAACCGCGACCTGCCACTGTTCATGAGTGTTGGCGACGGGCGCAGCGACTTCAGCCTGGCCGACAGCGCACCGGTTGCCGGCGTGCGTTGCCTGGCCGGCCCGAGCCGGCCCAAGGCCAGCCATGCCCACGACAACCGCGCCTGGCGCCTGATCAGCCAGCTGTCGCTGAACTACCTGTCTCTGGCCGAGCGCGGCCAGGGCGCCGCCGCCCTGCGCGAACTGCTGCGCCTGTATGGCGACCCGCAGGACAGCGCCCTGAACCTGCAGATCGACGGCCTGCGCGACGTCAGCAGCAAGCCCTGCACCCGACGCCTGCCGATGCCCGGGCCGATCGTTTTCGGGCGTGGCCTGGAAATCACCCTGACCTTCGACGAAAACGCCTTCCGCGGGACCGGCGTGTTCCTGCTCGGCGCGGTGTTCGAGCGTTTCCTGACCCGCTACGTGTCGATCAACAGCTTCACCGAAACGGTACTGCGCACCAGCGAACGCGGCGAGATCATGCGCTGGTCGGCCAAACCGGGGCGCAGGCCAACCTTATGAACACCTTGCAGGCCATGCAGGACGAGCCCTGGGCGTACGACTTCTTCCAGGCGCTGCGCCGCCTCGAAGCGCAATACCCCGAGCTGCCACGCTTCGGTCATTCCCTGCGCCTGGCCGACGAGCCTGTGCGCCTGGGCCAGCGCCTGGACTGCGGGTTCGCCCCGTCGACCCTGGCCTCGGTCAGCGCCGACGGCAACCAGCCGGCGCGCCTGGAGCAGTTTTTCTTCGGCCTCGGAGGCCCCAACGGGCCCCTGCCACTGCACCTGACCGAATACATGCGCGAGCGCCAGCGCAACCATGCCGATTCGACCAGCAAGGCGTTCCTCGACGTCTTCCATCACCGCCTGCTGAGCCTGTTCTACCGTGCCTGGGCCGAAGCCCGACCGACCGTCAGCCACGATCGCCCGGGTGATGACTACTGGGCCGCGCGCCTGGCGGCGCTCAGTGGCCGTGGCCAACCCGAACTGCAAGGCCAGGGCGCGCTGGCCGACACCGCCAAACTGCACTGGTCCGGCCACCTGAGCGCGCAAACGCGCTACCCGGACGGCCTGTGCAGCATCCTCAGCGGGTATTTCGGCGTGCCTGTAACGCTGGAAGAGTACGTCGGCCAGTGGCTTGAGCTGCCCGAACGCAGCCAGCTCGGCGTGCGCGCCAACCGCCTGGGCGTGGACCTGTGCCTGGGCCGCTACGCCTGGGACCGCCAGCACAAGTTCCGGCTGTGCCTCGGCCCGCTCAGCCTCGACCAGTACCACGCCCTGCTGCCCGGCGGACAGGCCTTCGTCGAACTGGCGGCATGGGTCGCCGAATACCTGGGCCAGGAACTGGACTGGGACCTCAACCTGATCCTCGCGCAGGACCAGGTGCCTGCACTGCAACTCAATGCCGGCCTACGCCTGGGCTTCGATACCTGGCTCGGCCGCCCTCCGCACGATGCACGCGACCTGAAGCTGGCCCGGTACTACGCCGACCAGCCGGCCGCCGCCCACCATACAAGGAACCAGGACCATGGGTGAAATCAGCCGCGCCGCGCTGTTCGGCAAACTCAACAGCGTCGCCTACAAGGCCATCGAGGCCGCAACGGTGTTCTGCAAGCTGCGGGGCAACCCCTATGTCGAACTGGTGCACTGGCTGCACCAGTTGCTGCAACTGCAGGACAGCGACCTGCACCGTATCGTGCGCCAGTTCGATATCGAGCCGGCGCGCCTGGCCCGCGACCTGACCGATGCACTGGACCGGCTGCCACGCGGTTCGACCTCGATCACCGACCTTTCCTCGCAGGTGGAAGAAGCCGTCGAGCGCGGCTGGGTATATGGCAGCCTGATGTTCGGCGAGAGCCAGGTGCGCAGCGGCTACCTGCTGGTCGGCATCCTCAAGACACCTGGCCTGCGCCATGCCCTGCTGGGGCTGTCGAACGAGTTCGCCAAGCTGAAGGTCGAGGCGTTGAGCGAACGCTTCGACGAGTACGTGGGAGACTCACCGGAAAACCACTTGGCCGCCACCGACGGCTTCAGCGCTGCGCAGCCTGGCGAGGCCAGCGGCGCCGTGGCGCCTGCGGCGATGGGCAAGCAGGAGGCGCTCAAGCGCTTTACCGTCGACCTTACCGAACAGGCCCGAAGCGGCAAGCTCGACCCTATCGTCGGCCGTGACGAAGAGATCCGCCAGCTGGTCGATATCCTCATGCGACGCCGGCAAAACAACCCGATCCTTACCGGTGAAGCCGGTGTCGGCAAGACCGCCGTGGTCGAAGGGTTCGCCTTGCGCATCGTCGCTGGCGACGTGCCGCCGGCGCTCAAGGACGTCGAGCTGCGCAGCCTGGACGTCGGCCTGCTGCAGGCCGGCGCCAGCATGAAAGGCGAGTTCGAACAGCGCCTGCGCCAGGTGATCGAGGATGTGCAGGCCTCGCCCAAACCGATCATCCTGTTCATCGATGAAGCCCATACCCTGGTCGGTGCCGGTGGCGCCGCCGGCACCGGCGATGCGGCCAACCTGCTCAAGCCGGCACTGGCCCGTGGCAGCCTGCGCACGGTGGCGGCTACCACCTGGGCCGAGTACAAGAAGCACATCGAGAAGGACCCGGCCCTGACCCGCCGCTTCCAGGTGGTGCAGGTGGACGAGCCGAGCGAAGCCAAGGCGCTGCTGATGATGCGTGGGGTGGCATCGACCATGGAGCAGCACCACCAGGTGCAGATCCTCGACGAAGCACTCGAAGCCGCGGTCAAGCTGTCCCACCGCTACATCCCGGCGCGCCAGCTGCCGGACAAATCGGTGAGCCTGCTCGATACCGCCTGCGCGCGCGTGGCCATCAGCCTGCACGCGGTACCGGCCGAGGTCGACGACAGCCGCCGGCGTATCGAGGCGCTGGAGGTAGAGCGGGCGATCATCGCCCGTGAAGCCGCCATCGGTGTGCCTACCGGGCAGCGCCAGGCCCAGGTCGACACCCTGCTGGCCGAAGAGCGCCAACGCCTGGCCACGCTGGAAAGCCGCTGGGCCGAAGAAAAGGCCCTGGTCGACCAATTGCTGGCCACCCGCGCCCAGCTGCGCGACCAGGCCGGGGTGGTCGACCAGGACGCGCAGGTGCCAGGCAACCCTGAACTGCGCGAAACGCTGGCCGACCTGCAACGGCGCCTGAGCGCCCTGCAAGGCGAGAGCCCGTTGATCCTGCCGACCGTGGATTACCAGGCAGTCGCCTCGGTGGTGGCCGACTGGACCGGGATTCCGGTGGGACGCATGGCGCGCAACGAGATCGAGACCGTGCTCAACCTCGACAGCCTGCTGGCCAGGCGGATCATTGGCCAGGACCACGCGCTTGAAATGATCGCCAAGCGCATCCAGACCTCCCGCGCCGGCCTCGACAACCCGAACAAGCCGATTGGCGTGTTCATGCTTGCTGGCACCTCTGGCGTGGGCAAGACCGAGACCGCACTGGCCCTGGCCGAGGCGCTGTACGGCGGTGAACAGAACCTGATCACCATCAACATGAGCGAGTTCCAGGAGGCCCATACCGTCTCGACCCTCAAGGGCGCCCCACCTGGCTACGTCGGCTACGGTGAAGGCGGCGTGCTGACCGAGGCCGTGCGCCGCCGGCCGTACAGCGTGGTGCTGTTGGATGAGGTGGAAAAGGCCCACCCGGACGTGCACGAGATCTTCTTCCAGGTGTTCGACAAGGGCGTGATGGAGGACGGCGAAGGCCGCCAGATCGATTTCCGCAACACGCTGATTCTGCTCACCACCAACGCCGGTACCGAGCTCATTGCGCGCACTTGCAGCGACCCACAGGCCCTGCCCGACCCGGACGCGGTGGCCAGCCAGCTGCGCAAGCCGCTGCTGGAAATCTTCCCGCCGGCGCTGCTCGGCCGCCTGGTGACCATCCCCTACTACCCGCTCAGCGACGCCATGCTCAAGGCCATCACCCGCCTGCAACTGGAGCGCATCCGCAAGCGCGTGGAAGGCACGCACAAGGTCGGCTTCGCCTACGACGAAGGGGTGGTGGAGCTGATCGTCTCGCGCTGTACCGAAACCGAAAGCGGTGGCCGCATGATCGACGCCATCCTCACCAACGGCCTGCTGCCGGACATGAGCCGCGAGTTCCTCACCCGCATGCTCGAAGGCAAGCCGCTGGCGAGCGTGCGCATCAGCCGCCGCGACAACGACTTGCATTATGACTTCGGCGCAGCCGACTGACAGGACGGACCATGCTGTTCACGCAGTTCACGCGCCTGGCGCAGATCAACAGCCCGTTGGGGCCGGACAAGCTGATCCTGGCCGAAATGGGTGGCAGCGACGAGCTCGGCCGCCTGTTCGACTATGAGCTGCAGCTGACCAGCGACGACCCGGCCATCGACCTCAATGCCCTGCTGGGCAAGCCGATGAGCCTGAGCGTGCAGCAGGGCCTCGGCACGTCACGTTACTTCCATGGCATCGTCGCCCGCTGCAGCCAGTCGGTGGACCAGGGCCAGTTCGCCAGCTACCGGGTCACCCTGCGCCCGTGGCTGTGGCTGCTGACTCGCACCAGCGACTGCCGTATCTTCCAGCACCTGAGCGCGCCACAGATCATCAAGCAGGTGTTTCGCGACCTGGGCTTTTCCGACTTCGAGGATGCCCTGAGCCGCAGCTACCGCGAACGCGAATACTGCGTGCAGTACCGCGAGACCAGCTTCGACTTCGTCAGCCGGTTGATGGAAGAGGAAGGCATCTACTACTTCTTCCGCCACGAAGCGCAGCGCCACGTGCTGGTGCTGGCCGACGCCTATGGCGCGCACCCGCAGGTGCCTGGCTACGAAAGCGTACCCTTCTACCCGCCGGACGGGCAGCACCGCGAGCGTGACCACATCAACGACTGGCACCTGGCCCAGGAAGTCCAGCCAGGTTCCCTGGAGCTCAACGACTACGACTTCCAGCGCCCCAGCGCGCGCATCGACGTGCGCTCGGCCATGCCACGCCCGCACCAGGCCGGTGACTACCCGCTGTACGACTACCCCGGCGCCTACCAGCAAAGCCAGGATGGCGAACACTATGCGCGCACTCGCCTGGAGTCGCTGCAGAGCCAGCACGAGCGGGTCGAGCTGCGCGGCAACGCCCGCGGCCTGGGCAGTGGCCACCTGTTCAGCCTCAGCGGTTTCACCCGCCAGGACCAGAACCGCGAGTACCTGATCGTCGGCGCCCGCTACTACGTGCATCAGGAGCGCCTGGAAAGCGGCACCGGCAGCAGCGCAGCGCAATTCGAAAGCAACCTCAGCTGCATCGACGCACAGCAGAGCTTCCGCCCGCAGGGCAGCACCGTGCGGCCGATCGTCAAGGGCCCGCAAACCGCCGTGGTGGTCGGGCCCGCTGGCGAGGAGATCTGGACCGACCAATATGGCCGGGTGAAGGTGCACTTCCACTGGGACCGCCACGACCAGTCCAACGAGAACAGCTCCTGCTGGATCCGCGTATCGCAGGCCTGGGCCGGCAAGAACTGGGGCTCGATGCAGATCCCGCGCATCGGCCAGGAGGTGATCGTCAGCTTCCTCGAAGGCGACCCCGACCGGCCCATCATCACTGGCCGCGTCTACAACGCCGAACAGAGCGTGCCCTACGACTTGCCCGCCAATGCTACGCAAAGCGGCATGAAGAGCCGCTCGAGCAAAGGCGGCAGCCCGGCCAATTTCAATGAAATCCGCATGGAAGACAAAAAGGGCGCCGAGCAGATCTACGTGCATGCCGAGCGCAACATGGACACCGTGGTCGAGCAGAGCGAGACGCTGGCGGTCGGCATCAACCGTACCCAGACGGTGGGCATGCTGGAAACCATCACTATCGGCCAGGACCGCATCCGCGCCGTGCGCCGTGACGACATGTTGCTGGTCGGCGCCAGCAAGACCGATAGCGTCAGCACCAGCTACCTGATCGAAGTGGGCGAAAACCTGCGCCTGGTGTGCGGCAAGAGCGTGATCGAGCTCAACGCCAGCGGCCAGATCAATATCAGCTGCGAGCAGTTCAGCTTCCATGCCAGGCAGAACGGCGAGATCAATACCGACGGCACCCTCGACCTGAACGTCGGCAGTGGTGCGCAGACCGCGCCCGACAACCAGGGTGTGAAAAAGACCATCGACGACTCGGTGAAGGCGATCTTCTCCGGCTCCGACCAGTAACGAGACCTTTCATGAGTTATCGCGTCAACGAATTCCGCCTGGCCCTGCCCGATGCCGCCGTGCAGGACAGCAGTATCAACATCCTGCGCTTCGAGGCGCTGGCCACCTCGCTGATCATCAGCCGCAGCCTGCTGGCCGAAGGCGAGACCTTGCAGAGCAATTTCGATGGCCAGTTGCAGCGCCTGCAGCAGCAGGTCAAGGACCTGCGCATGCAGCCCGCCCAGGCTGTGCAGGTAGGCGCCGGGCAGGCGATCGCCGCCATCGAGCTGAGCAGCCAGTTCAGCAAGGGCCAGGAGAAGGTCTATCAGTACCAGCTGGCCCTTGTGCTGCCCGGCACGCGCAAGATGTTTGCCCTGAGCTACGTCAAGGCCAGCCCGCTGGGCGCGGCCGAAGCGGCGCACTGGGCAAGCATCAAGCAGTCGCTCGACTTCGACAACCTGGGCTGATCGCGCACCATGTCCGACGCTCTGTGGGCCGCCCGCGAAGGCGACGCGCTGATGCACACCTCGATGCTGGCCGACATCGTCGGGGGTGTGCTGGAAATCGCCGCCACGGTGGCCATCGGCGCCCTGGCCACTGCCGCAGTGGCGGCGGCATTCGGCCTGACCGTGGCCACTGGCGGCCTGGGCTGCTTCGTGCTGGGCGCGGTGGTCGGCCTGGTGGTCGGTGTGGTCATGGCCAAGACCGGCGCCGATACAGGCCTTAGCCGATTATGCGAGGGCATAGGCAATTTCCTGTTCCCGCCGTCGGTGCAGGCCAACATCATCAGTGGCTCGTCGAACACTCGCACCAACGGCAAGCGCGCGGCACGTGCTGCCGGCGTCGTCACCGGCCCGCCGGCACCGTTGGCGCAGGCCGGGGCCGAGGCTGGCGAGGCGAAGGAAGAAACCTTCCTCGACATGGCCAAGGGCTTTTTCTCGCAAATGTGGCGGCCGACCGTGGCCACGCCCGCCGCCAATACCTTGCCGGCACCGGACGACAAGGTACTTTGCAGCAAGCACCCGCCGATGCCACCGCAGTACCTGGCCGAGGGGTCCAGCAAGGTGCTGATCAATGGCCACCCGGCCTGCCGCAGCGGTGACCGCAGCACCTGCGAAGCGGTGATCGTCGATGGCGGCCTGGTGTCGAACAACGTGCGCATCGGCGGCGAGCCGATCGTGGTGCGCGAGATTCGCAGCGGCAAGACGCCGGGCATCGGCCTGGCAGTGACCGCGTTGATGCTGCTACGCGGGCGTGGCGGCAAGTTCTACAGCAAGTTCGGCTGCATGCTGCTGGGTGGGGTGAGCAGTTTCGTCTCCGGGCAGGTTACCAATGCCATCGTTCAGGCAACGTCCGGCTCACCCAACCCGGTGCACGCGTCTACCGGGGCAAAGATCCTGTGCGGGCCCGACGAGCTGGATTTCAGCCTGCAGGCGCTGCTGCCCCTGGACTGGCAACGGCTCTACAACAGCCGCGACGAGCGCCGTGAAGGGCTGTTCGGCGCAGGTTGGAGCATCGAGTACGAGGTGTTCGTGCAACTGCACCTGGACGCCGATGGCAGCGAGCGCTTGTCGTTTACCGATGAACAGGCTCGGGTCATCGACATGGGCTACATTGCCCGCGCCGATGCCGTGTTCAGCGCCGGTGAAGGGTTGAGCGTACGCCGCTCGCAACAGGACGAAATCCTGATCGAGGATATCGACAAAGGGCTGTACCGCCTGTTCCAGCCCTCCCCTGGAAAACCGGGCCACTGGCGCCTGAGCGCCATGGGTGACCGCAACGACAACCGCATCTATCTGGACTATGACGAAAGCGGGCGCCTGATCCGGCTGCGTGACACGTTCGACCTTGTACAGGTCGAGTTGCACTATGCGCCACAGTGGCCTCAACGGGTCGCCCGCCTGGAACGTCGCCATGCCGAGGGCGACCTGCAGTTGCTGGTCAGTTACCAGTACGACGCCTGTGGCGACCTGGCGGCAGTGTACGACAGCCAGGGCAGGCTGCGCCGCCGCTTTGTCTACGACGAACAACGGCGCCTGGTCGAGCATGAGAACGCTGCTGGTCTGCGCTGCTTCTACGAATGGGCATTGACCGAAGACGACTGGCGGGTGGTGCATTACAAGAGCAGTGGCGGTGATGAGTACCAGTTCGAGTACGACATCCCTGCGCGCACGACCCGGATCACCGATGGCTTGCAACGTGTCAGCACGCGACGCTGGAATGCCCAGTACCAGATCACCGAATACATTGATGCAGTCGGCGCGACCTGGCGGTTTGAATGGGACGACGAGCGTCAGTTGCTCGCAGCGGTCGATCCGATGGAAGGGCGCTGGCAATACTTTTACGATGCCTCGGGCAACCTGACCCAGACCGTCGACCCGCTGGGGCGCAGCGAATCGACGCAGTGGCTGGAGCATTGGTCGCTGCCGCGCTCGACGATGGACCCGGCCGGCAACAGCTGGCAGTACCGCTATGATCCGCGCGGCAACTGTATCGGCGAAACCGACCCGCAAGGTAACGTCACGCAGTACCGCTACGACCACCGTGGCCAGCCGACCGAGATCATCGACCCCGCAGGGCATTCGCGAACCCTGCGCTGGAGCGACCTGGGCCTGCTGCTGCAGGAAACCGACTGCTCCGGCCACATCACACGCTATCGTTATGACCGCAACGGCCATTTGCTGTCAGTGACCGATGCGTTGAGCGAACGTACCGAGTTCGAGTACGACAGCGATGGCCTTCTGCTTGGCGTGACACGGCCAGACGGTACCCGTGAAGGTTATCGCTACGATGAGGCAGGAAGGCTGACGCAAGCGATCGACCCCGCTGGTGGTATCACCGCGTACCGCTTCGATGCCCGTGGTGTCCTGCTCCAGTCCATCGACCCGCAAGGACGCACGCTTGGCTACCAGGTCGACCCCTACGGTCGACTGCTGTCGCTGACCAACGAAAACGGCGAGTACTTTTACTTCCGGTGGGATGCTGCCAATCGCCTGGTCCGCGAGCAGTTTCTCGATGGAACCGCCAGGGAGTACCGTCACGACCCGTTGCACAATGTGGTGCAGGTGGCCTACACCCCGACGCCCGGTAACAGCTCGGTCGAGCCGATCGTCCACCGCCTGGAACGTGATGCCCTGGGTCGTCTGATTACCAAGACGACCGCGGATGGCGTTACCACCTATGGCTACGATGAGCTCGACAACCTTACCGAGGTTCATTTCGCCGATGCTACCGGCAACAGCGAAACCCTGCAATTGTGCTTTGACGCGCTGGGACAGCTGGTCGAGGAGCACAGCGGCAACGGCGTACTGCGCCATCGCTACGATGAGTTGGGCAACCTGTGCCGCACCCAGTTGTTCGATGGCCGCTGGATCAACCGCATGTACTACGGAAGCGGCCACCTGCACCAGATCAACCTGGACGGACATGTCATCAACGACTACGAACGCGATCGCCTGCACCGGGAAGTGCAGCGTACCCAGGGCGCGCTGCTCACACACCAGGAGTATGACCGCAACGGACGTTTGCGCACCCGCAGATGCAGGCCCGCCAGCCAACCCGTGCAATTACCCGCACCTTTCCAGCAGCGCTTCGAATACGACCCGCGCGATGACCTGAACCGGCGCGTGCGGCAGGTAGCCGGCCGGGTGCAGCATGACCAGATAATCCAGCTTGATGCTGGTGGGCGCCTGATGGGCAGTCATGACATTGCCAACGGCAATCATGAAACCTACCGCTACGATGCCGCCGGCAACCTGCTGGATGCCACGGCCAATGCGCCAGTTCTGCACGACAGGTTGCTGGCGTACCAGGACAAGCGCTACCGCTACGACGCCTTTGGCCGCCTGGTGGAAAAGCGCAGCAGCCGGCGCGGCATACAGCATTTCAGCTACGACGCAGAGCATCGCCTGGTAGAGGTACGCACTCGCCAGGCAGGGCGGGAACGCAGTGTACGCATGCGTTACGATCCGCTCGGGCGGCGGGTGGAAAAAAGCGAACTTGATGGTGCCGGGCAGCTGCTCGGCCAGACGCGCTTTGCCTGGGACGGATTACGCCTGTTGCAGGAACAGCGCCATGGCCAGGTAAGCCTGTACCTGTACGAGGGTGACGGCTATGAGCCGCTGGCACGCATCGACGGCAGCGGGCCGAACCAGCAGGTGCTGCACTTCCATAATGACCTCGGGGGGCTCCCGGAGTGGCTGACCGATGAACAGGGACGCGTGGTATGGCAGGCCAGCTATCTGGGCTGGGGTTCTACCCTCGATGAGTCCCGCCAGGCCAGTTGCCTGCAGGAACAGAATCTGCGCTTCCAGGGGCAATACCTGGATCGGGAGACCGGGTTGCATTACAACACCTTCAGGTTCTATGACCCGGAGGTAGGCCGCTTTACCCAGCCTGACCCGATTGGCCTGTCTGGTGGTCACCAACTGTACCGGTATGCGCCAAACCCGGTGACATGGGTCGATCCACTAGGTTGGCTGACCTTGACCGGTTATACCAAGGGCGGTATCAAGCGAACCACCGAAGCCTGGCGCAGCAGGCATGGTCCGGCGTCAATGCGTGACCACCACATGATCCCGCAAGAAATGTGGCGGGAAGACCGCGATTTCCGTAACCAGATGAAAGCTGCCGGAATTCGCAACCCCAAACGGTACATCGACCAGCAGATCTCGCGCATTCCGAATGCATTCCACGCCGACATTCACGCCAAAGGTTGGAACGAGGACTGGAAGAAGTGGTTCAACAACAACGCGAACTTCACCAAGAAGGACCTGCAAAAGCAGATCAAGGTGATGATGCGCCAATACAATGTGCCCAAGGCGACGAGGAACCATGTGCGTCGCTACGGCAAGAATGGCAAGGGCTGCGGAGGCTGACATGAA
Source organism: Pseudomonas sp. B8(2017) (assembly GCF_002113575.1). Taxonomy (NCBI): domain Bacteria; kingdom Pseudomonadati; phylum Pseudomonadota; class Gammaproteobacteria; order Pseudomonadales; family Pseudomonadaceae; genus Pseudomonas; species Pseudomonas sp. B8(2017). Next base: position 38,706 of record NZ_NEIO01000027.1, read on the forward strand.
CATCTATCACTTGGACAACGCGCCGACTCCCTGGGGAGACTGGGGCGCGGTACTGCTCCAGGGCATGATCGCCTGGGACGAAGATACCGATGTAGACAGCATCAAGCGGGCCGGCCCGTACACCCCGGCCGCCTACATACGTTCGGGTTCGCTGGTGCTCACCCAGCCGGTCAAGGAAGCCCTGGAAAAAAGCGGCCTGAAGGGGATCGGGCGTTACGAGCATCTGGAGAAGACCCATATCGTTCACATCGACTGGCTGCACTGGGACACCAGCAAGCCCATTACCGATTACCTCGATCTGGAAGGCGGGCCGAGCTCGATCATCGACTCCCTGCCGCATGACCCTGAGCTTGCCGCGCGTATGCCGGAGTACTGGCAGGCATTCGTGGTGGGCAAGCTCAACCTGCTCAAGGACCCGCAGCATGACCCTGCCGACCTCGGCCAGTATCTCAAGGTGCTCAAGGCCGACGAGCAAGCCGATTTCTTCAAAGGGGATGTCTATCGTGGGTACTTCCTGAGCGAACGGGCCAAGGAGTGGCTGGAACAGCAGTGCCCAGGTTGCTTTACATTCACCCTGCTCGGTTGAATCAGTCCAGCTGCCGAGCCCTCAGTTCCTGCGCCAGCATGTCAATGAAGGCGCGGACCTTGGCCGAACCGTACTTGCTCTCCCGGTGCAGTATATGGATTGGCCACGGCGCCTCTTCGTATTCGGCAAGGATCACCTGCAACTGCCCACTGGCCACCTCATCCGCGACCTGATACGACAGCAGGCGGGCAATCCCCAGTCCGCCACTGGCAGCGGCGATTGCCCCGTCATTGCTGGTCACCGTCAAGCGAGGCTTCATGCGCACCAAAGTCGGCTCATCGGTTACTCCGAAACGCCAGCCGGCTCGCGGCGACAGGTTGGTGGTGCCGATCACCGCATGCTCCGCTAGGTCGGACGGGTGCTTCGGCACGCCATGGCGCGCCAGGTACTCGGGAGAGGCGCACAGCATGCGCCGGACCCTGCCCACCCGCAGTGCTTTGAGCCCGGAGTCGGGCAAGGGGCCGATACGAACGGCTACGTCCATGCCCTCTTCGACCATGTTGACGATGCGGTCGAGGAAGTAGGCGGAAACGTCAACCTCGGGGTACTGCTGCAGGTAGTGGACGATGCACGGCATGACGAACTTCTTGCCGAACAGGATGGGCGCAGTGACGGCCAGGTCGCCCTTGGGCGTGGCGTTGATGCCGGCGGCGGCTTCGTTGGCCTCGTTGATGCTGGCGAGGATATGCCGGGTGTCTTCCAGGTAGCGGCCCCCGGCTTCGGTCAGGCGTACGCTACGGGTGGTGCGCAGCAGCAGCTTGACCCCCAGCTGATCCTCCAGGGCGCTGACGGCACGGGTAACCGCAGCTGGAGAGATGTCCAGGCGGCGGGCAGCAGCGGCGAAGCTTTCCAGCTCGCCTACGGCGACGAACACCTTCATCAGGTGGATCTGGTCCATGCGGGCTCCTGAGCTCTATGAGGTGCCGGGATTATCTTTCATCTGAGCGTTTTGTGTCGCCTGCCCCGGCCCTTTCGCGGGCTCGCCCGCTCCCACAGGTTATCCACCATCTCTGAGGGCAGTGAAGTACTTGTGGGAGCGGGCGAGCCCGCGAAAGGGCCGGGACAAACTACCTTACAGATCCAGCACCAACGCCTGCGCCCCCTCCTCCGGCCGGGCCGGCACGGCACAGCAGATCAACACCGACCCCGCCTCCGGCAGCTCGGCCGGCGGATTCGGGTAATGTACCTGACCACTGACCAAGCGGGTCTTGCAAGTACCACACGACCCACCTCGACAACTGAACTCCGGCGACAATCCGCGAGCCTCGGCCAGCTCCAGCAGCGTCCCGCTACTTGGCGCCCAGCGCGCCTCCTTGGCTGAAGCCGCAAAGTACACCGGTACCGGCTCGCTGGCAGCGGGTGGCTGTTGCAGGGTGGGCTGGTCATCGTCGGTGTGCCGCCGGAGCGTCGACGGGCCAAAGGCTTCGGCATGGATCCGCGCATCCGGCACATGCACCCCGCGCAGCCCTTCATACAGGTCCTGGGTAAAACTGCCCGGGCCGCACAGATAGAAATCGTAGTCGTCCAGCGCCAGCGTGGCCTTGACCTGCTCGATACCCAGCCGACCGGCAAACTCGTAATCACGCCCCGCCAGCGCATGCGTTTCCGGCTGGCTCAGGGCGCGGTGCACGTGCAGCAGGCCGCCGGCCTGTTGCCGCAAGCTTGCAAGCTCCTCACGGAACGGCAGGTCGGCCAGGCTGCGCGCCCCATGAAACAGATGAATGCGCCGTGCCTGCCCCTTGCTCAACTGCTCGCGCAGCATGGCCAGTAACGGCGTGATACCCACACCCGCGCCAATCAGCACCAGCGGCCGTGTGCTCTGCTGGTCCAGCGTGAAGCTGCCCATTGGCGGGCGCACGTTCAGCATATCGCCTGCCACGACGCGCTCATGCAGGTGCCGCGAGGCCGGACCCTGAGCTTTGACGCTGATGCGCAGGTAACCGTCGGAAGGCGCGCTGGACAGGCTGTAGGTGCGGATCAGCGCCGCCTCACCGTCGAGCTGGACTTGCACCGGAACATGCTGCCCCGGCGCAAAGGCCATCGCACTGCCAGCAGGAGGCTCAAGGTAGAACGAGCGGATATCACGGCTTTCCTGCTCCACCCGCAGCACACGCCAGGCCTGCCATTGGCGCTGCCGCTGGCTTTGCTGCAGGCGTATGTCGGCCTCGGCCCAGGTGCCGGTCATCAGGCTGGTCGGCGAGTACTCCTTGAAGGCCCAACGCAGGGAAACGGCAGCCGGGCGCCACACCACCTGCTCGACCTCCAGCGTCCACAAGCGCTCGGCACCTTCGAATGCCTGGATGGCGGGGCTGTCCAGCAGCAACTCGGCATACCCGTATAGCTGCAACACGTTGCCGTTGCTGAAATCGATGAACAGCAACCCTGCTTGCGGGTTCACCAGCAGGTTGCCCAAGGTGTTGAAGTGCAGGTTGCCAGCATAGTCGGGAATGGTCAGGCGGTTGCCTTCGACCTTGACGAACCCGGGCCGCCCGCCACGGTGGGAGACATCCACCGAGCGCTGGCCGTCGTCATGCTCGACATAGCTGGCGACAAAGAAGGTGTCGGCTGCCTGGATCATGCTGACAGCCGAGGCTTCGAGTGTCGTCGCATCGACACGCCCTTGGGCGGGTTCCGCGACACGGGTGTAGTCACGCAGCTGGATGTACTGCGGGCAGTTGCCGAACGACTGCTCCACAGTCACCTGCAGTTGCCCGTCGCCGGCCTGGTGGATCTGCCCGTTGATGCGGTTGCGCCGACGGGTGTGCAGTTCTATCCCCAGCAGGCCGACCGCCTGCCCGGCAGCCAGCCCCGGGGTGGCGGGATCGTCTGCTGGCAGTTGAGTGTCGATCGTCAGCTGGCGCGGGTCCGGCGAGCTGACGAAACCTTCCGGCCCTTCCAACAGCGTTGCCCAGGGCCGCCCCAGTGCGTCCACGCTGGCGGCGACCATGAACGGCAACTGGTGGTAGAAAATACGATGCTGGTCGGGCATGTAGTCACGAATGACCTTCTGCCCGAACGCCTCCATGCGCTCCGCGACACCGGCTTTTTCCTGCAGGGTCTTCTCCCCCGCATGCCAGGGCGAGGAGTGGTGATCCGGGTTCTGTTGCATGGCGGCGTTCCTCGCAATGGCGGGATGTCAGGCGCTGGTCTGCAGGCCGATCACGGTGCGTGGCATGGGCACGAAGCCCGGCAGCGCCTCGATCCGCGCCAGCCAGCTGCGTACGTTGGCATAGGGCTCCAGCGACACATTGCCCTCCGGTGCGTGGGCGATGTAGGAGTAGTTGGCGATATCGGCGATGGTGGGTGTGCTACCGGCCAGGAAGGGCGTTTTGGCCAGCTCGGCGTCGATCACCTTCAGCAGGGTATGGGCGCGGGTAATCACTTCGTCGGTGTTGAACGAGGCACCGAACACCGTGACCAGACGCGCGGCAGCAGGGCCGAAGGCCAACGGGCCGGCAGCGACCGACAGCCAGCGCTGGACGCGGGCGGCGGCAGCGGGTTCCTCGGGGAGCCAGGTGCCGTTGTCGTACTTCTTGGCCAGGTACACCAGAATGGCGTTGGAGTCGGCGACCACCGTGCCGTTGTCGTCGATGACCGGGACCTGGCCGAACGGGTTGAGGGCCAGGAAGTCCGGCTGCTTGTGCGCGCCTTTGGCCAGGTCGACGAACACCAGCTCGGTGGGCAGGTTCAGCAGCGAAAGCATCAGCTCGATGCGATGGGCGTGGCCGGACTTGGGGAAGTTGTAAAGCTTGATCGGGTTCGACATGGGCTTGGCTCCTGATCAGCACCGGGGTGGGCTGGTGGAGCACATGCTGCACCGGTTCGGCTGGCAGCAGAATCCGTGTGGCGGGGAAACCATAATTTCGCAAGGCGAAACAATGGAAATATCCAGATCTGCGTATCCCCTGTGTAGGAGCGGCCTTGTGTCGCGATAGGGCCGCAAAGCGGCCCCCGACTATGGTTTATCGCTGCTGAAATCCTGGGGCCGCTTTGCGGCCCTATCGCGACACAAGGCCGCTCCTACAAAGGCAGGTGCAAGATCAGTGCAGCTTGTTGAAATACCGGAACAACCCGCGCGCAGCCTCGATCACCTGTGGCACACAAGCCTGGATGTCCGCTTCGCTCATCTGGTCCAGCAGTTCGAAGTTGTCCTCGAGCCCATGCAGCGAAATGGCCTTGAGCAGTCGGTCCTGCTCTGGCGGCAGCTCGGCCCAGCCAGCGACCTGAGTGCCGCGCATGTAGCCAAAGCACCACTCCTCCATGATGATCACACTGCCCTCTTCGCCTTCGCTTTCTTCGAACAGCGGCTCAAAGTGGTCGACATCGTCGCCCAACTCCTCCGCCACCTGGCTGGCATAACGCAGCATCAATGCCGTATACGCCTCTTCATGTGCCGGTTTCTTGAATTTCGGCACCTTGCCACCAGCCACCGCGGGCAACCACTGTTCCGGAGTGACAGTGGTCGGTGAGCTGGCCAGTGCAGTGAAAAAGCCATTGAGCTCGGCCAGGTTGAGTACCGAGTAGTCATTGCCGTAGGTGATCAGCAGGTCTTCGAGGCGGTCGAGTTCTTTTTCGCTGAGTGCGGGGAGCATGGGTGAACATCCTGGGAAGCAAAAGTGTGTGCACCCTAGCACAGCAACGCCCGAAGGGCTGCCCGCGCTTATAGCTTTGCGGGCAGATTGCTTAACGTGGCAACCAGCCATGCAGCAGCTGCTGCCTGCCAGTTCCGATCAACAGCCATAGCAGAATGCGACACTTGCGCGGACACAACTGCCCCGCCATGTGTACCCCCTTGCTCTGCAAATCGATCTCGGCACCGGCAAAACCGTAAGAGGCCGTGGCTGTTGGGCCACTGCCTGTGCGGGTAGCAACAATCACTGGCAAGGTGGGCGCGAGATGGCCAAGCACTTCGGACCAGCTACCGGAAACGTGGCCAGCACCAAAACCGGCGATGACCAGCCCCTCGTAGCCCAGTGTCGCTGTAGCCTTCAACAACGCCGTATCTGCGTCCAGGCAAGCTTCCAGCATTGCAACCCGATGCTCGGTGCGATGCGGTAACGGCAGCACCTCCCGTGGGCCAGGCGGTTGACGATATACCACGGCACCTTCCACAACATCGCCCAGCGCTCCGCACCCGGGTGATTCAAATGCAGCCATCGCGAGGCTTGCCGTCTTGCGAACCCTTGCAGCACAGTGAACCTGATCATTCATCAGCACCAGAACGCCGCGTCCACGGCTGCCCGGCGCCAGTGCAACCTGCGCCGCAGCCAGCAGGTTGGCCGGGCCGTCGTTGCCCGGCTGGCTGGCCGCGCGCATGGCACCGGTCATTACCAATGGCGCATCGAACGGCCAGAGCAGATCGAGGAAATACGCCGTTTCCTCGAGGCTGTCGGTACCTTGGGTCAGTATCACCGCGTGTGCTCCGCGAGCCACCTCGCCCCGGGCCCAGGCCAGCACCTCGAGCATCGCCGCAAGGCCCAGCGAGGCACTGGGGAGCAGACCCAGAGTGGCAGCTTCAAGCTGGGCCATCTCACGCAGTTGTGGCAACTCGGCCAGTTGCTCAGCGCAGTCAAGCTTGGGTATCACCCCGCATTCGCTTGCACTTGCCCGCATGCTCACCGTCCCTCCCAGGCTGGCGATCGACAACCTGGGCAGGTTTGCATGCGCTTTCATACGCCACCTCCAGCAAGCAGCCCGACCAGTGGAACGATCGCCAGTGTGCTGATGGCCATCGACACTACATTGCCGATGTAACCATGCATGTAGGCCGGCAAGCGCTGACTGATGGCCACCGCCAACGGTGGCGCTACCAGCGCGCCAAGCACTGCACTGGCTACAACCACTTGCCAGCCTCCACCGTGGGTGAGCACAGCGGCAGGTACGATAGAGACGATGGGAATGTAAGTGGGGTACCAGCCTCGCGTTTGCCATTGGCGACGCCAGAGCACGACTCCCACCAGTGATGCCAGCGCCTGCCCGGCAACCATCGGTATCAGCAGCAGCGAACCGTAGACTGGCGCAGCGGGTGCCAGCATGTATGCCAGGAACACCCCCAACAGCAGCCCGAGGCTGGCCAGTTCATTACCAAAGAATGGCGCTTCGCTGAAATCGGCCAGTACACGCCGCAAGGTCCAGGCCACACCGTAATCGGGTTGGGCCGCAACGGGCTCAGGTGCGGCGGGCGGTTGGCTGGGCCGTACCCATGATGGAAAGCGCCAGCACAGCATGAACGCCACCACGCTTGCCAGCGCCATGCCGCTTACGTTGCCGACTACCACCGGCAACTGCAGGGGGTAGCACAGGTAATTGACCATGAACAGGCTGGCTGGCGTTACCAACAGCGCTCCCAGCAGTGCGCCGCTGATGGTCACCTGCCAACCCGCACCAAAAAACAGCACCATGGCTGCTGGCAATGATACGAAAGCAACGAAGGTTGGTTGCCAGGTGCCACTGGCCAAGGTCCATCCCCACAACGCGTGACTGAGCAACAAGCCCAGCAGCGAACTGGTGAACACCCACGGCCATAATCCGCTGCCGTAGCAGATGGCAAAGCCGTGCCAGCGATACCCATGCACATGGGCCCAGTGCGCCAGGCAAGCTCCCAGCAGCAAGCCCAGGGCGGGCAACTCATGCTTGTAGAAGGCCACTTCGCTGATATCACCAACTATCCAGCGCAGGCGGCTTAACGGCTGATCGAGCGTCGCGGCCAGTTGCGTGTAGTCCGGCCATTGGCCCTGTACGAGGCTGGCAGCCAGGAGCACCAGCAGGCAGGCAAGGATCAACACCGACAAATGCTGCCGGTTGGGGAAGAGTAGCGTTTTCATGTGCAACTCCTCAGCGGGGCATAGGTGCATGAAGGCGATAGCCAAGCGTCGCATCGTAAAGGTCGGTGCGCCTGTCTCGCGGCAAGTCGTTGAGGCTGTTCCAGATCGGCGCCGAGCGGGCGCTGCTGAGGTCGACATCGGCGTAGAGAATGCCCTCCTCCTCTGCACTGGCCACCTCGCCAATGGGCCAGCCATTGGTACCGGCAATCAGTGAACAGCCCAGGAAGCGACCGCCCCGCTCGCTACCTATGCGATTGGCGGCAGCGATGTAGACGTTGTTGGTGTGTGCCGCCGTCATGGTCAGGTAGGACGCCATGCAGCGCCCTGTTTCATCGAACAGTGGTGGTGGCGTCCATACCCAGTTGTTCAGGCTGCAGATGATGTCGGCGCCTTGCGCAGCCATCAGCCGCGGCACTTCCGGGAACCAGATATCCCAGCAGATCAGCAGGCCGATACGGCCGATCGGTGTCTCGAACACAGGGAAGCCCAGGTCGCCAGGGGTGAACCAGAGCTTTTCCTGGTTCCACAGATGGGCCTTGCGGTAATGCCCGAGCAAGCCTTGCGGACCGAACAGAACGGCACTGTCGAAAAGTTTCAGTCCCTCGCGTTCGGCAAAACCCGCCGCCAGATATACCTGGTACTCCTTGGCGAAATCCGCCCAGGCTTTCAGGCTGCGCCCCTCCTCCAGCGTTTCGGCATGGGCATAGGCCTCTGCACGCGTGTGGAAGGTGTAGCCGGTGTTGGCCAGCTCGGGTAGCACGATCAGGTTGGCGCCTTCACGCGCCGCGCACCGAGCCAATGCCAGGCCCTTGCTCAGGTTGCCATCGCAATGCTCCAGCCCGACCTGAGGGTCGTACTGGATGACAGCGATACGTACGGGGCTGACGGGCGTGCAGTGTTCAGACATGGCGGCTTCCTTTTATGGTTGTTTTGGAAGGGCGCCAGTAAAGCGGGGTTGGGCGGGGGAGTGACAGTCGGGGAGTTCCTATGGGATCGAAGGACAAGAGAAGTGTTCCAGTAGGAAATTCCCCACAAAAACTCCCGGATGCAGCTATTTCCCAGCTTGATAATGTGGGTAGTGGTTCAGGGTAAAGCCACCATTGAACGATGCCGATGTTCTGTCGCACAGGTTGATGACCACATCAAGCGCCGTGCGTAAACACGGCTCGGTCCAGCCGGCGTCAACAGAGAAGGACTCTCCAGCCAGATACAACCCTGAACTGGCACTCAGATCACGGTTGTACTTCATCAGGCTCACTGCATCGTAATAGGTCCCAGCCCGATACAACTTTGCGCAGCCAAGCGCGTTTCGATCAGTCATCCAACGCTGTATGCGAATGTTTCGGGTATCGATATAAGGCGATATGGGTTCAGCCACGTTGCTGCAGCGAAGGAGGATCCGATCGAGTTCCTTCACGCACTTGTCGCCCAGTTCTTCATCTGAGAACGCGGCCAGTTTCGTTGCATCGTCTTCCCAAGTGTAACTGAGCAGGATGCAATCATCAGCGTAATGGTCGTTGTAGCGATAGGCATAGACATCGTGAACGAAACTGTCAGTGACCAGGATTTGCGGAAAAGCTGGGTTGCGGTCCAGGAAGCTTTTCTTCAGCGGAGCATAGACCTTGCAGCTTGTCTCCCAATGAGCATGCTTCCAGGCATCCATGATCGTCTGCGGCAATATCTGACGGCTGAAACCGTCGAGGCGGATGTTGGTTTCGATCGGCCAGGAAGGGATGGTCAAGATCACGCTGTCGAAGTCTTCGTATTGGACGTTCCCCTGCACCGGATCACTGCAATGCCAACGGTATCCGACCCGTACGCGACCATCCTCCAGCTTTTGTAGGGAACAGACCGAAGTGTCAGTCAGTAACCCATCATCTCGTTGCAGCAGGTGGTCATACAGCGAGGAACCGCCCATCCCGGCGTCCAAAAACATGAGGCTTTCGTCCATCGCCGCAAGCCCGATATAGGCTGGCCCCTGAAACATCAATCCTTTACTGTCAGGGACGCTGCTGGCTTCAAGATGGGGCGCAGCGTAAGGCACACCGTCCTGGTCAACACGCCCATGCACCAACTGCAAGTGACTGCTGAAGCCAAAGATTGCTGTACGCAGCGGGTAAAGGCAGCAGACGTCATAAAACGCTCCCCAGCTACCATCTCCAATACCGATTGCATAGAAGATGGCCGACTCGTCGCCACTCATGCCTAGCCCGCCAAAGTCACCAAGCAAAGATCAGGAGGGTTAGGGTAACGCGCAGCCCACGGCTTTACGGACAGGGATGGCACGATAGCCAGATCAGCAGGATGGTTGTGTGTTGAGCCGATGGTCATGGTCTCGTGTTCTCAATGAGTTGGGAACATGAGAATGATCAATCAAGAGATGCGTGAGGAGGTTGTTAATTAGTACCAACCGGCCACCACAGGATCGTGAGAGATCTATGGTGGCCGGGTTGATGTCAATAAAGCCGTTACGCCTTACACCGCCAGCGCACGCTCGCGCAGCTCGCTGTTGAGGATGCGGTCGTTCTCGCTGTAATCGACCGGGCAGTCGATCACGTGCACGCCCGGGGTCTTGATGCAGTGCTCGAGCAGCGGC
>NZ_NEIO01000028.1:0-42729 GCF_002113575.1 Pseudomonas sp. B8(2017)
AAGCTGGCCAGAATTGCATTCGCCTTGATGAAGACTCAAGGCGAATACATGAGCAAAGGGGGCAAAAAGCATTGCCCACAACCATAGAATCTCCCACAGAGTTCGCGGCTGCGGTCGCCTGACACTTCCTGTCTTTCCCTCCATTCATACATTTGTACAGGCCAGCGCCTGCGCACCTGTTTTTTTGCGATAGGCCATGCTCTGGCCCCTGCATACCCTTGCGAAGCGGCAATGTTGATTACTAATAATAAAAGGAGACAACCAATGCCGATTCAGTCGGAGCATGACCCGCGTCTCAAGCGTGCCCTCAAGACCCGGCACATCAGCATGCTGGCCCTGGGCGGTGTGATCGGGGCCGGTCTGTTCGTAGGGTCCAGCGCGGTTATCGCATCAACCGGCCCGGGTGCCTTCATCACCTATGCCATCACCGGCCTGATCGTCGCGCTGGTGATGCGCATGCTCGGCGAAATGGCCGCCGCACAGCCGGCCAAAGGTTCGTTCGTCGACTACGCCCGGTTGGCCTTCGGGCGCCCGGCCGGGTACATGACCGGTTGGCTGTACTGGTACTTCTGGGTGATCGTGGTCGGCTTCGAGGCCGTGGTCGGCGGGCAGATCATCAATGCCTGGCTGCCCGATATCCCGGTGTGGGCCATTGCCCTGGGCCTGATGGTCGGCATGACCTTGCTCAACCTGATGTCGGTGCACTCGTTTGGCGAGGCCGAATACTGGTTCGCCGGCATCAAGGTCGCGGCCATCGTGGTGTTTCTGGTCGTGGCCGGGTTGTACGTGTTCAACCTGTGGCCTGGCTCCAGCGCCAGTTTTGCCAACCTCACCCAGCATGGCGGCTTCCTGCCCCATGGGGTAGGCGCGTTGTTCACCGGGGTGGTGGTGGTGATTTTCTCCATGACCGGTGTGGAAGTCGCCACCCTGGCGGCGGCCGAATCGGAAGACCCGTCGCGCAACATCCGCAAGGCAGTGAACACGGTGATGCTGCGCATCCTGGTGTTCTTCGTGCTGGCGACGTTCTTCATCGTGGTGGCACAGCCATGGACCTCGATCACCCCCGGCAAGTCGCCGTTTGTGACCACCCTGGAGCATATCGGCATTCCCGGCGCAGGCGACATGCTCACCGTGGTCATCCTGGTGGCGGTGCTGTCGGTACTCAATGCCGGGCTGTATACCTCGTCGCGGTTGCTCTATGTGCTGGCCTCCAACGGTGAGGCGCCACGCTGGGTGGCCAAGGTCAGCGGCAATGGCGTACCCGTACGCGGGGTGATTGCCTCGACCCTGGTGGGCTACGGCTGCGTGGTGATTGCGGCGCTGTGGCCGGATACCGTGTTCCAGTTCCTGATCAACTCGTCCGGCACGGTGTTCCTGTTCGTCTACCTGGTGATCTGCCTGTCGCAGCTCAGGCTGCGGCGCAAATGGGTGGCGGAAGGTACGCTGAAGTTCGCCATGTGGGGGCATCCGTGGTTGCCGTTGCTGGTGACCGGGTCGATCGTGGCGGTGCTGGTGAGCATGGCCTTCGACCCGAGCATGCGGGTGAGCCTGGGGCAATGCGTGGTTGCGATTGTGGTGATTGCGGTTTCGTATGCGATGGTGCGGGGGCCGCGGGGGCAGCAGCCTGGTGCAGAGGTTGGGTTGAATTAAGGTGTATCTGGGGCCGCTTTGCGGCCCATCGCGACACAAGGCCGCTCCTACAAGGGGATCGCACCAGGTCGGACCTGTATGCGATCTCCTTGTAGGAGCGGCCTTGTGTCGCGACAGGGGCGCAAAGCGCCCCCAAAGGCCTAGACCAGATGCTCGAACAGGTCGGTATTCTTCCCCGCCTGAATCGCAATCCAGAACCGCGCAATCCCGCCGGTAGTGGTCGGCTTGATCCCGGTAAGCTGCTCCACCAGCTTCAGCCGGTACACCAGCGTCTGCCGGTGAATCCCCAAATCATACGCCGTGGCCTTCCAGTTGCCGTCGTTGTGCAGGAAGGTGACCAACGTCTGCAGCAGCGCCGCACCCTGGGTGCGGTCATGCTCGATCAGCGGCCCCAGGTAACGCCCCACCAGCGCCCGCGCCTCGGCCAGCGACTTGGGCGCCATGATCAGGCCGGTTTCCGCCTCGCCATAGCGCAGTTGCTGCGCGCCACTTTCCTCGGCCTGGGTCAGCGCCAGGCGGGCTTGGCGCACGCTCTCGCGAAAGCCGGTGGCCGCCGCGATCGGCCCGCTGATACCAATCACCGTACCCTCGCCGAGGTTGTGGCACAGCGCCGTCAGGCTTGGCGCGTCGTCACGGCTGATCGCCAGCAGCAGGCCTTTGTCGTCGAGCAGTAGCGGCGTGGAGTGATGCAGGGCAGGGGCCTGGTGGATGTCGGCGCTGCTCCACGGGCCGTGGCTTCCCGGCCTGATCGCCAGGCTCACCAAGGTGCCGACCAGGCCACGACGCTCCAGCATCGGCCGCGCCAGGCTGAACTCCGTCTCGCTGTCGAGCAGGCTGCGCAGCAGCGCTGCGCCTTCTTCGCGCTGCTGGTCGCGGTGGATCATCAGGCGTTCCAGTTCCACCCCCAGCAAGCCGACCAGCGAGCGCACCAGGATGGCGTCATCCTGCGTGCGGGTGCCTTTGCGCGCCATCAGCAGGTTGGCGCGGGCGCGGCCGCCGATCGGGATGCGTTCCACCCGCTCGGCAGCCTGCGCGGCCCGGCGGGTTTCGACCACGGTGGTGCCGCTGGGGGCATCTTCGATGGCCAGGTCGAGGCCGAGGGTGTCGGCCAGGATCGCCAGGCGCCCAGCCATGTCGGGGGCTTTGCGCAAGGCGTCGGCGTAGGTCTGGAACAGCCGCTCGCTGGCGTTGAAACGCTCGCGCTGGGCCTGCAGTACGCTCTCGATCACGTAGTGCGACAGCTTGACGAACTCCAGTTCGAAGCTGCCATGCAGCACCGGGAACAACAGGCGGTCGGCGGCGGCCAGCAGTTCGCCGGACAGCGCCGGCGCATCGGCCCGCGGCGCCACTACCAAGGCACTGGGGTTGCTCTGCACCAGTTGCTCCAGCCAGCTCACCTGGTCTGCCGGGGCGCTGGGCAGGCCGACGCCGGTGGTCATCACCAGGTCGCCTGGCGATACCCAGCGCCAGGGGTCTGGCAAGTCGACGGTGTGGGCCCAGGTGATCAGCCTGCCGGTGCCGGCCGCGCCAGCCACGGCCTGCAACTTGAGCAGTTCGATATCGATCAGGTCCTGCACCGTGAGCATGGGCATCTCTCATTCCAAAGATGCGCCAAGCATGGCGTTTTACGCTGGGGCGGTAAACCTTTGTTCGCGGTGCAGGGCCAGTGGGGCTGCTTTGCAGCCCATCGCGACACAAGGCCGCTCCTACAAGGCAATCAGTTCAGGCGTCCAGCGTTCTGTGTCTTGCCACTACTGACCGTCTCCTGCCCCCGCTCGGCCTTGTCCTGCGGCAGGTGGTCGAACTCGCGCAGGCCATCCTTGCGGTACGGGTCGCCGATCCAGCGTGGTGCCACCACGAACTGCGGGCTCACCAGGCTCTTGGCCGGTTCGTAACGGTCATAGCTCAGCCCGGCCAGGTCGGACAGGGTATGGATCAGGTGCGAGCTGCTGTAGGGGCGGTCGGCCATCGCCTGCAGGTCGCGCGGGTGCTCGGCCTGCCAGCTGGGCGAAGTCCACAGCAAGAACGGGATGGTGTACATCGGCCGGGTCGGCGCGCCTTCGTTGCGCCCCAGGCGGTCGTGGTTGCCAGAGCTGTACACATCTTCCCCATGGTCGGACAGGTACAGCAGGAAGCCATTGGAGGTACTGGCCGAGTAACGCTTGATCAGGCTCGACACCACGTAGTCGTTGTAGCGCACCGCGTTGTCGTAGAAGTTGTAGGTTTCCACCTGGTCATCGGTCAGCTTGCCGGGCACCCCCTGGCGGTCGTTGAAGTGCGCGTAGTCGTTCGGGTAGCGGTAGCGATAGTCCATGTGCGTACCCAGCAGATGCACGATGATGAACTTGTTCGGCGCCGGGTCCTGCAGGGCCTTCTCGAATGGCGTCAGCACCACGTCGTCGTACTGGCTGGCATTCTGGTTGCGCTGGTTGTTCAGGTACACCGGCGCGTCCGTCTGCTGCGAGAAGGTGGTCAGCATGGTGTTGCGCTTGGTCATGGTCTGCTGGTTGGTGATCCAGAAGGTCTTGTAGCCGGCCTGTTTCATCAGGTTGATCAGCGACGGGTCGGTGAGGAAGCGGTCCGGGTTCTGCTCGTCGCCGAAGGTGAGGATCTGCTGCATCACTTCGATGGTGTACGGGCGTGGTGACACCACGTTGCGGAACACCGTCAGGCTCTTGTCGCTGGCGGCCAGCGCGTCGAGGTTGGGCGTGGTGTCACGGTTGTAGCCGTACAGGTGCATGTGCTCGCGGGTGGTGGATTCGCCCAGCACCAGCACCAGCGTGCGTGGCGCTGCACCGCTGCTGTCACGCAGGTTTTGCAGGGGCGGCAGCGCGGCGTTCTTGGCCAGCAGCTCCTGCATGTTGTCCAGCTGCTGGCGGTACTGGCGGTAGCCGACCAGCAGTTGCCAGGGCACGGCGGGTTCCATGCGCTGCTGCACCTTTTCCGCCGCGTCGGCGAAGCTGCGTTCCTGGGTGACCATCTGCTTGTAGAACGGGTACACCAGGTTGGCCAGCAGCAACAGGGCGACCACCGGCAGGCGGCTGCGCAGCGGCAGGCTGACGGGGCGTACGCGCTTCCACAGCAGCACCGCCACCAGCGTGTACAGCAGCAGTGCCAGGCCCAGCCAGGCGCTGAAGTACTGGCTGAAGTACTCACCGGCCTCGGCGGTGTTGGACTCGAACATCACGAAAATGACGCTTTGCGAGAACTCCTGGCGATAGATGCCGAAGTAGCTCAGGCCCACCAGCGAAGCAGCCCACAATACCAGGCCGATGACCGCTGCCGTGGCGCGAGTGAAGCGCGGCAGCAGCAGTACCGGGGCCAGCCACAGGCTGCTGAGGAAGAATGCATCGCGAAAACCGGCGAACCCGGTGGTACCACTGAACAGCAGCAACGCCTGGGTCACGCCCGAGAAGTACCAGAAGAACAGCAAAAGCCAGCCCAGGCCGGCCCAGTCCAGGCGCTTGGGCGAGGAGGGGGATGGAGTGTGTGACACGTATGCCTCGTCGTACTTGGCGGCCAGCGGATGTGCCCGTGGCCGGAAAGGGCGTGACGCTAATCTGCCGAGCGTGAAAATAACGTCAACGAGACGCTGGCCCAGGCAAGGTATGATGTGTTCAGCCAAACCGGACTGACAGGTCGAGTGAGAATGAACCGTCGCAAGAAGATCAAGCAGCTACTGCAGGCGCATGCCAAGAAGGCCAGCGCCAAGCTGGCGCCGCGCAAGCCCAAGTACATTTGCAAGGCCGACCGTTTGAAGATGGAGGCCGAGGCGGCGGGGGATACCCCCACCTGACTGACTGGCGCGGACCTTGTAGGAGCGGCCTTGTGTCGCGATCGGGCCGCAGAGCGGCCCCGGCGATATCTGCTTCAATGCTGAAATCGTGGGGCCGCTTTGCGGCCCGATCGCGACACAAGGCCGCTCCAACAGGGGGCGCGTTGGCTGCTTGCGGTCAACGGCGATAGTAGCGGTAGTCATCGTTGTAGCGGTGGTGCATGGCCCGCTCATGGCGGTGCTCCCAGTCGCGGCGCCGTTCCCAGTCGCGTCGGCGTTCCCAGTCTCGCCGGCGCTCCCAATCACGGCGGGCCTGCTCGCGGCGCCATTGTTCGCGGCGCCAGTCGCTGCGGTGGTCATGCCAGCGGTCGTCATCGTGGGCCAGCAGCGTGGCTGGCTGTTCATCGGCCACACTGGCCACCCTGGACCAGGGGTTGCCGGCAGGCTGCAACGGTGATTGAACCGCCGGGGCTGCCACTACGGGCGCCTTCATTTGTGTTGCCGATGCCGTGCCCATCGCCGCGAACGAGAACAGGCCGAGCAGCATCAACCTTGCGACATGTATTTTCATGAGCGAAGCCAACCTCTGATAACAATTGAGCCATCTGGCCAGCAGGTGGTCGGCGAAGCTCGTCTCGCGTTCCGCTACCTTTCTGTGCCTCCCACATAGACCGGCAAACGGGAAAAAGTTCGCAGCGGCAACAACTTGTAGAACTTCTGCGCTTCAAAACAGATAGTCGGTTGGCGCGCCCCCCTGTGGGAGCGGCTTCAGCCGCGAACACCGGCGCAGCCGGTGCCATGCACCGTTAGCCCAGGGCGGCCGCCTGCTGCAGGTTCAGCGAACGGGTTTCCGGGGCCAAGGCCCAGGACAGCAGCAGCCCGAAGAAAGTGATGGCAGCGGCCACGTACATGGTTTGCGCAATACCCAGCACGTCTAACGAAACCGGCACCAGGTAGGTACCCACTGCTGCGCCGATGCGCGAGACGGAGGTGCCCATGCCGACCGCGAAGGCGCGGATCTCCGTGGGGAAGATTTCGTTCGGGTAGACCAGCGTCAGCACCTGGGCACCACCAATGAACAACGCATACAGGGCGAAGAACACCAGGATCCAGATACCCGCGCTGCTGTGGAACGCGCCCAGGCACAGCAAGGCCAGGCCCGACACCAGGAAGCTGTACAGCAACAGGTTGCGGCGGCCGATGACGTTGATCAGGCGGGTGGCGACCATGCAGCCGACCACGAAGAACAGCGTGATCAGTACCGAACCGATCGAGGCGCTGTCACCTTTCACATTCAGCGCCGCCAGCACCTTGGGCGCAAACGCATAGACCGAGAACAGCGGGATGATGCAGCAGGTCCAGAACACGATGACGAACAGCATGCGCTTGCCGTAACCGGCATACAGCAGGCTCCAGATGTTCACTTTATGCGCGGTGCCCTGCTCGGGCAGGTTGCGCAGGGAAAAGTCATTGCCATATACCGCCTTGATCACCTGTTCTGCCTCGGCGCTGCGGCCTTTGCTCAGCAGCCAGCGCGGTGATTCGGGGGTGCCGATACGGACCAGGAAAAGGGCCAGGCCAATGGTCGCGGAGCTGGCCAGTACCAGGCGCCAGGCGTCCTCGGCACCGGTGCGCAGCAGCAGTTCGCCGACGATGTAGGCAGCCGCCGCACCGGCAAACCAGAGGATGGTGAGCATGGCCAGGCGTGGGCCGCGGTACTTGCGGGGCATGAATTCGACCAGCAGCGAGGTGGCAACCGGGTATTCGATGCCGACCGCAATGCCGATGACCAGCCGCAGCAGGAAGATGGCCAAGGCCGAGTCGGCCCAGAACTGCCCGAGCGAGGCGACGATGAACAAGGTTGGCCCGACGAAGAACAGGCGCTTGCGGCCAAGGCGGTCGGTCAGCCAGCCGCCGAGGAAGCCGCCAAAGAAAATGCCGATCAGTGCCGAGGCGGCGATCAGGCCTTCCCAGAAGCTGTTCAATGACAACGCAGTGCTGATGTGCGCCAGGGCGACGCCGATAATGCTCAGGACATAGCCATCGACGAACGAGCCACCGCCAGAGCGCAGCGTGAGAAGTTTGTGGAACCTGTTCAGCGGTACATCTTCGACTGAGATATTTGGACTTGTCATTCTTGTCTCCCGATATGGTTTTTCGAGTAAAAGGGCAGCGCGGCCTCCAAAGCGGGGCCGTGAAGCCATCTCGAAAATTCAGTGATCGATGGCTATACGATTGTTTTTATTGTCAGTGCCGGGGACGGCCTGTTCAGAAACCTTCCTTGCGCGCTCCTTGTATTTCAAATTTCATAGCGCACTTCTTTTGAAGGTGGGTGGCCGAAGAACGCACTGTAGGACCTGCTGAAGTGGGTGCACGACACAAAGCCGCAGGCGATGGACACATCGAAGATCGATGCATTGGAGTTCTGGATCAGGCGCCGCGCTTCGGTAATGCGCAACTGGAAGTAATATTTCTGCGGGGTGGTGTCGAGCTGGTCCTTGAACAGGCGCTGCACCTGGCGTACGGACAAACCGACAGCCTGGGACAACTGCCCGGGTGACAGCGGCTCCTCGAGGTTGGCCTCCATCAGCTTGATGATTTCGCGCATGGGCCGGCTGACCTTGGGCTGCAGGGGTTTTTGCACGCTGCGGAACTTGCTTTGGTCGTGGTCCAGCGTGTCGAGCACCGCATCGGCCAGCGCGCGGCAGCAGCCAATGTTCAGCCACTGCAGCATCATTTCGAAGGCGCCCGCCGGCGAGGCGGCGGTCAGCCGGTCGCGGTCGAGCACCAGGGCATCGTGGGTGACCAATGCGTGCGGCACCCGCTCGGCCAGGGCAATGCGCTGCTCGGGGTGGATGGCGCAGCGGTAGCCGTCGAGCAGGCCGGCGCTGCCCAGGTACCAGGCGCCGTTCCACAAGCCGCCCAGCGCCACCGGGAACCTGGCCAGCCGCTTCAGCAGGGCGGTCAGCCAGCCGGGTACCGTGCGCGCGGCCCGCAAGCCACCGCAGACCACCATGATGTCCAGGTCGCACAGGCGCACATCGGTCAGCGGCGTGTCTGGGCGAATGGGGATGGCCAGGTCGCTCATCACTTCGTTGTGGTTGTGGCTGAAGGTATGCACCCTGATCGAGCCAGGGGCGATCAGGTTGGCGGTGACCAGCACATCCAGCGCCTGGGTGAAACTGGGCAGGGAAAAGTTCTCCAGCAGCAGAAAACCGACCCGCGACGGCTTGGGGCGCGTGATGGGTTGTGCCATGAACCCCAGGTTGCGCTCTTTGAAGGTGTGGCTGAATGTTCTTGTAGTTATTGTCATGTGTCACCCAGATGCCGAGGCCCGAGGTTCGGCTGACTAATAGAGTGAAAGCCATTCCAGGCGGGTGGATCTGGCATACAGGTCGGCGACTAATGTATGGGTGCAGCAAGGATGAAGTCCAACGACATTTTGTGCGGTTTTTTTGATAACCCAGTGTTATTGGTGAATTCGGCGATTCTTCGCATAACCCAAGGTTATGCGTAAAGTAATTTAAGTGCCGATGTGTTTTTTTACCTGCTGTGTACGATTCAAGTGTCCTGTACGCGGAATGAGGAGAACACACCAGGATGTCACAGCGGCAAGTTGATCCCGATACCCTGTTACTTCGCATGCCTTCGTTACGTGCTGTCAAAGCGTTTGTCGCGGCAGCCAAGTACCAGAGTTTCACCCGGGCCGCAGAGGCGCTGTGTGTTTCGCAGGCGGCGATCAGCCGGCAGATTCGTGAGTTGGAAACTTACCTGAGCGCCCAGTTGTTCGAGCGTGTGGGCCGTGCGGTTGAACTTACCCCGGCAGGTTCGGTGTTTTTCGAGGCGTCGCAGTTGTCATTCGTCAATATTGCCCAGGCGGCGGAGCGGATACGCCACACGCCGCTGGAAAAGCACGTGCTGACGATTTGTTGCTCCCCGGCGTTTTCCGCGTTCTGGTTATCGCATCACATCAACGAGTTTCGCGCCAACAACCCGGATATCGAGCTCAACCTGATCACCACGCAAAACTTTCTGACGCGGGAGCCCGGTGTGGAGCCGGATGTGATCATCTCCAAGTTTGCCAATGTGGGTGATGCCTACACCATCTACCCACTGTGCCATGACGTGATTTACCCGGTGTGCACGCCGCAGTACCTCGCGCGTCACCCCGAGATCGGCACGCTGCAAGGCCTGTGCAACAGCGCGCTGCTGGACTTGAGCCCGTACGGCCGGGCTGGTGTGGCCGAGCATGTGGACTGGAGTGTGTGGCTGGCATTCCACAACGTGGACATCGATGAGCGTGGCGCCGACAGCCCACCACTGTTCCATGCCAATGACTACAGCCTGATCATCAACATGGTGCTGGCCCACCAGGGGGTTGCCCTGGGCTGGAACCAGCTGGTGGCCAGCCTGGTCGAGCAGGGCCGGTTGACCAGGCCGGTGCGTGAACAAGTCACGTTGCGCAACAGCCTGCATTACCTGGCCTGCAAGGAAAATACCGATTACGACGCCTGCGGGCGGGTACGTGACTGGGTGCTGTCAAAGTTTACCTGGTGGAAAGTCTGAAACCGTCAATGCATAACAACACATCATGAATTGTGCTTTGAAAATGTCGTTTGAAGCGGGCAGGGCTGAAGTTTAACTTGCGAGAAAGTTTCAGTTGGCTGGTTACAAGAATAATGGTTCGGTAATTGTCAGCGGTTGTCGTGAACACCGTGTGGCTGGAGGATAATAATGAATAGCAATGAATCCGTCATTGGCCTGATCAAACAGCGCAAACCGCGGCATGTATTGCCCCGGGAACTGTATCTGGACCCGGAAGTGTATCGTCAGGACCTTGAGCAAATCTGGCACAAGGATTGGGTCTTCGCCGGCCATACATTCGAGATTCCCAAGGCCGGCCAGTATTTCACCCTGCAGATCGGCGACTACCCGGTGGCTGTCGTGCGTGGCAAGGACGGCGAAGTGCGCGCGTTCCACAATGCCTGCCGCCACCGCGGTGCCAAGGTGTGCGAACACGCTGCGGGTAAAGTCGCCAAGCTGGTGTGCCCTTACCACAAGTGGACATTCGAGCTGGATGGCAACCTGATCTATGCCGGCAACATGGGCGCGGATTTCGACAAGTCGCAATACAACCTCAAGCCGGTGCATGTGGAGGTCGTCCACACCTACATCTACGTGTGCGTGGCGCAACAGGCGCCGGACTTCAGCAGCTTCCGCGCGGCGGTCAGCCCCTTCATCGCCCCGCACGGCCTGGAAAACTGCAAGGTCGCCTTCGAGTCCAACCTGATCGAGAAGGGCAACTGGAAGCTGGTGTTCGAAAACAACCGCGAGTGCTACCACTGCGACGGCACCCACCCCGAGCTGCTCAACTCGTTCGTCGAGAACCTGTCGGTGGCCGGTGTGGGCGGTGACGATGATCCGGAGCTGGTGGCCCACTGGACCCGCTGTGAAACGGCCGGCATGCCCAGCCGCCTGGTCATGGACCCGCTGGGGCGCTTCCGCATGACCCGCATCCCGCTCTCGGCCGGCGCCGTCAGCTACACCATGGACGGCAAGCCCGCCGTCAACGGGCGGTTGGACAGCAGTGGCGAGGCGGATATCGGTGCTTTGCTGTACTTCAACTATCCCTCTACCTGGAACCATTTCCTTGGCGACCACGCACTGAGTTTCCGCGTGCTGCCGATTGGCCCGGGGGAAACCTTGGTGACTACCAAGTGGCTGGTGCCGGAGTCGGCGGTGGAAGGAGTCGACTATGACCTCGACCGGTTGACCAAGGTATGGCTGGCGACCAACGACCAGGACCGCCGCTTGGTGGAAGGGACTCATGCGGGCGTTTCTTCGCCCAGCTATGAACCCGGGCCGTTCTCGGAGAATGCCGAGAACGGGGTGTGCCAGTTCGATGACTGGTACTGCGCGACCATGCTCGAGCGGCTGAGTGGGCGTGTGCCGTTGAAATCGGTGGGCTGAACATCCGTGCATGCTCGCGAAGCAGGCGACGCAGTGGATGGCACCGGCTTCGCCGGTGTTCGCGGCTAAAGCCGCTCCCACAGGTACAGCGTGATCCCGAAAGCCGGCGCCGTACCTGTGGGAGCGGGCAAGCCCGCGAAGCAGGCGACGCGGTGGATGGCACCGGCTTCGCCGGTGTTCGCGGCCACGGACGCTCCCACAGGTACAGCGTGATCCCGAAGCCAACGCAGTACCTGTGGGAGCGGGCATGCCCGCGAAGCAGGCGACGCGGTGGATGTGTTCGGTTACTGCGCAGGTTTCGGGTACAAGCTGTACCTGTGGCAGCGGCGCTCATTTACCATGGCGGCTGTTTTTAGCCATTACCAAGGAATCCCTCCATGAGCGCCCCTCAGTTCCGCACCCCCACAGCCGCCGACGCCGAACGCTGCTACGCCATCGAAATCGGTGCCTATGAAGGCGATGAGGCGGCCACGCTGGAGAAGATACGCACCCGCATCGCGCAGTATCCGCAGGGCTTCCTGGTGCTGGATAACGCGGGCGAGATCGTTGGTTTCATCAACAGCGGCTGTGCCCACGAAGTGGTGATGTCCGACGAGGCATTCAAGGAGCTGGTCGGGCATGACCCGGCGGCGCCAAACGTGGTGATCATGTCGGTGGTGGTGGACCCGGCGCATCAGGGCAAAGGCTACGCCAAGCAGTTGATGGATGAATTCATCGCTCGCATGAAGGCGGCGGGCAAGCTGACCATTCACCTGATGTGCAAGGAACAGCATGTGGCGTTGTACCAGAAGCTGGGGTATCAGTACGTGAAACCGTCGCCGTCGGACCACGGCGGCATGGCCTGGCATGAGATGCTCATGGTCCTCTGATTTCGCAAGACACGGCAGCGTTGCCGGCGATGGGCCGCCAAGGCGGCCCCGAATGGCTGCTTATTCGCCGCTGACCAGCTGGCGTGCCAACTGGTTGTGGCGCTCCAGCACCCGTGGCAAGTCGACCGTGGCCAACTGGCCATCCTTCACCACCACACGGCCATTGATGACACTGGTGTGCACCTGGGTCGGGGTGCAGAACACCAGCGCCGCCAACGGGTCGTGGTGGCCGCCGGCATAGGCTACGTGGCCGAGGTCGAAGGCGACGAAGTCGGCCACCATGCCTGGGGCCAGGGCGCCGATGTCGTTGCGGTTGAGCACCTTGGCACCGCCGAGCGTTGCAATTTCCAGCGCCTCGCGTGCAGTCATCGCGTCGGGGCCGAAGCCCACCCGTTGCAGCAGCAAGGCCTGGCGCACTTCACCGATCATGCTGGCGCCGTCGTTGGATGCCGAACCGTCGACCCCCAGGCCTACCGGCACCCCGTGGTCGCGCATCTTGCGCACCGGGGCGATGCCCGAGGCCAGGCGCATGTTCGAGCATGGGCAGTGGGCGACACCCGTGCCGGTGCGGGCGAACAGCTCGATGCCATGTTGGTCGAGTTGCACACAGTGGGCGTGCCACACGTCGTGGCCGACCCAGCCGAGGTCTTCGGCATATTCGGCGGGGGTCATGCCGAACTTCTCGCGGCTGTAGGCGATGTCGTTGACGTTCTCGGCCAGGTGGGTGTGCAACGACACCCCGTACTGGCGCGCCAGCACGGCTGCTTCGCGCATCAGGTCGCGGCTGACCGAGAACGGCGAGCAGGGCGCCACCACGATGCGGCGCATCGAGCCGTGGCTGGCGTCGTGATAATCCTCGATCAGGCGCTGGGATTCCTTGAGGATGTCGGCTTCCTTCTCCACCACCGAATCAGGCGGCAGGCCGCCCTGGCTACGGCCCACGCTCATGCTGCCGCGCGCGGCGTGGAAGCGCATGCCGATCTCGTCGGCGGCATGGATGCTGTCGTCGAGCTTGCAGCCGTTGGGGTAGATGTACAGGTGGTCGCTGGAGGTGGTGCAGCCGGACAGGATCAGTTCGGCCATGGCGGTCTGGGTCGACACCGCGATCATCTCGGGGGTCAGGCGTGCCCAGATCGGGTAGAGGTTGGTCAACCAGTTGAACAGCTCGCCGTCCTGGGCTGCCGGCACCACGCGGGTGAGGCTCTGGTACATGTGGTGGTGGGTGTTGACCAGGCCAGGGATGACCACCTTGCCGGCCATGTCCAGCACCACATCGGCGTGCTGTGGCAGGGTATCGCTGGGGCCAACCTGGCGGATCAGGTTGCCTTCGATGAACATTCCGCCGTTCCTGATCTCGCGGCGTTCGCCGTCCATGGTGACCAGAAGTTCGGCGTTCTTGACCAGTAGCGTTCTTGGAGCATTTGTAGATGACATGGCTTAAGCCTGTCGCAATACGCATCGGCGATTACCGATGTCATAGGCGCATGGCATTGTAAGCAGGGTTTTTGCGGATTGTATACAGGGCTGGTAATCCTGTGCCGGCCTCTTCGCGGGCTTGCCCGCTCCCACAGGTACTGCACAGAATTCCAGACCTGTGCCGTACCTGTGGGAGCGGGCAAGCCCGCGAAGAGGCCGGTGCAGGTTACCTCAACAGCAGATCACGCCGCGCCACGGCTGGCGACCCCATCCACCAACCGTGCAATCCCCAGCGGGTTGGCACTTTTCAGCGCATCCGGCAGCAGCGCATCCGGGTAGTTCTGGAAGCACACTGGGCGCAGGAAGCGGTCGATGGCCAAGGTACCGACCGAAGTACCACGGGCATCGGAGGTGGCCGGGTATGGCCCGCCATGCACCATCGCGTCCGATACCTCTACGCCGGTCGGGTAGCCGTTCAGCAGCAGGCGCCCGGCCTTGCGCTCCAGCAGCGGCACCAGTGTGGCAAAGGCACGCAGGTCGTCCGGTTCGGCAATCAGGGTGGCCGTCAGCTGGCCTTGCAGGTGGCGCAGCGCTTCGGCCAGTTGCTGGGCATCGGCCACTTCCACCACCACGGTGGTCGGGCCGAACACTTCTTCCTGCAGCAGCGGGTCGCTGTCCAGCAGCAGGCTCACATCCGCCTTGAACAGCTGCGGCTGGGCCTGGGTGCCGGCTTGTGGCTGCCCGGCCAGGTGCTGGATGCCAGGGTGCGCCAGCAGGTGCTGCACACCGCTCTGGTAGCTGCGCAGGGTGCCGGCGTTGAGCATGGTCTGCGGCGCCTGGTCGGCCATGCGCGCCACCAGCGTGTGCACGAAGCATTCGAACTGCGGCGACTTGATGCCCACCACCAGGCCCGGGTTGGTGCAGAACTGCCCGCAACCCAGCACTACCGAGGCGGCCAGTTCGCCGGCTACCTGCTCGCCACGGGCCTGCAGGGCCTGGGGCAGGACAATTACCGGGTTGATGCTGCTCATTTCGGCGAACACCGGGATCGGCTGCGGGCGCGCAGCCGCCATGTCGCACAGGGCGCGGCCGCCACGTAGCGAACCGGTGAAGCCGACCGCCTGGATGGCCGGGTGCTTGACCAGTGCTTCACCCACGCCGGCGCCATAGATCATGTTGAACACGCCTGCAGGCATGGCGCAGCCGGCCACCGCGCGGTCAATGGCCGCGGCCACGTGGGCAGCGGTGAGCATGTGCCCGCTGTGGGCCTTGAACACCACCGGGCAGCCGGCCGCCAGCGCCGAGGCGGTATCACCGCCGGCGGTGGAGAAGGCCAGCGGGAAGTTGCTGGCACCGAATACAGCCACCGGGCCGACGCCGATGCGGTATTGGCGCAGGTCCGGGCGTGGCAGCGGGGTGCGCTCGGGCTGCGCACGGTCGATGCGCGCACCGAGGAAATCGCCACGGCGCACCACATCGGCGAACAGGCGCAGCTGGTTGCTGGTGCGGGCGCGCTCACCGCGGATGCGTGCCTCGGGCAGCGCGGTTTCGCGCATCACATGCTGGACGAAGTCATCGCCCAGTGCGTCCAGCTCGTTGGCGATGGCGTCGAGGAAGGCGGCGCGCTGTGCCGGGCTGGTGCTGCGGTAGGCCGGGTAGGCAGCCTCGGCGGCCTGCACGGCGGCTTCGACTTCGTCGCTGGTCGCCTGGTGGAAGGCGTATGGCAGTGGCTCGCCGGTGTGGGCGTCGACGCTGTTCAGCAGCACGTCACCGTTGCCGCTGAGCTGGCCGGCGATGTGGTTCAGGCGATGTTCGATGGACATTTCGTTTCCCGTTGGCAATGACAGTCGTTGGGCTGGGACTGTAGGGGGCGAAATGCGTGCTGAATAATGATTAATGCGGATCAGGTGATAACGTTCTGTTATCGCGTGGCCTGCTATTGAGGAACAATGTTCGAGCGTGTGCCATTCCCTGTGGGAGCGGGCGCGCCCGCGAAGCGCCCGACACGGTGTATGGCACCGGCTTTGCCGGTGTTCGCGGGCACGCCCGCTCCCACAACGACCGCGCAGGCTTCCAGGTCTGGGCAAGGCGGTGGTGGTGGGGCGCTGTTTGTTTCACTCGGCCATCTGCAACTCCGGCAGCTTCACCCGGAACGCCCGGGTAAGCCCCAGCAGCACCACCAGGCCCATGCCCATCCAGCACAAACCGATGGTGAACGACAGGCTGGTCAGGCTGCTCCACAGCCACAGCGTGCTGAGGAAGCCCAGGCCGGGAATGGCGCCATACAGCAGGTAGTTGCGGCCACCACGCAGCTTGTGGTCGATCAGGTAGTGCTTGACCACGGCCAGGTTCACCGCCGAGAAGGCGAACAGCGCGCCAAAGCTGATCATGTTGGCCACCGTGTCGAGGCTGATCACCAAGGCAATCAGCGACAGCACGCTGACCAGCAGGATCGCCGTGGCCGGTACGCGCTTTTTCGTCACCAGCTGGCCGAACGCACGCGGCAACGCACCGTCGCGGCCCATGGCGAACAGCACCCGCGACACGCTGGCCTGGGACACCATGGCCGAGGCGAAGCAGCCGGCCACATAGGTGGCGGTGAAGGCGGTCACCAGCAGC
Organism: Pseudomonas sp. B8(2017); assembly: GCF_002113575.1. Taxonomy (NCBI): domain Bacteria; kingdom Pseudomonadati; phylum Pseudomonadota; class Gammaproteobacteria; order Pseudomonadales; family Pseudomonadaceae; genus Pseudomonas; species Pseudomonas sp. B8(2017). The sequence goes on from NZ_NEIO01000028.1 coordinate 16,300, forward strand.
TCGCCGCCGACCCGGCGCATCACGTCCACCGACGCCGAGTCCGGGTCGGCGAAGCTGCCCCAGTCAGGGAACACCATCTGTGCGCAGTACGACACCACCAGGAACAACATGCCGCCGATCAGCGACACGGCGAGGATCGCCACGGGAATGCGGTAGGTGGGGTTGCTGGTTTCCTCGGCCATGGTCGAGACCGCATCGAAGCCCAGGAACGACAGGCACAGCACGGCGGCGCCGGTCATGATCAACGGCACGCTGAAGCCTTCGTGGTGGAACGGCGCCAGCAGCGACACCGGCTGCGCCTGCCCGCTGAGGTTGTGGATGGACAGGGCGACGAACACGACGATGAACACCAGTTGCACCACCACCAGGATCCAGTTCACCCGGGTGATCGACTCGATGCCGATCAGGTTGAGGAAGGTGACCAGGGCAATGGAGCCCGCCACCCACACCCAGGCGTGGATGGCCGGGAAGTACTCCGACATGTAGATGCCGATCAGCAGGTAGCTGAGCAGCGGCAGGAAGATGTAGTCGAGCAGCAGGGTCCAGCCGGCGATGAAGCCGATGTGGCTGCCGAAGGCCTTGCGGGTGTAGGTGTAGACCGAGCCGGAGTAGGGGTGGGCCTGGACCATGCGGCCGTAGCTGTAGGCGGTCAGCAGCATGGCGGCGAGGGTCAGCAGGTAGGCGGTGGGCAGGTGCCCCTTGGTCATCTGGGTGACCAGCCCGTAGGTGGTGAATACTGCAAGGGGGACCATGTAGGCCAGGCCGAACAGCACCAGGGCGGGCAGCCCCATGGACTTGCGGAAACGGCCGTTGCTGGCGGTGGGTTGCGACGGGCTATGTGCAGGGCTATGGGCTGTACTTGTTGTTGTATGCATTGCTAACTCCTGGAAAGGGATGCAGGACGCCGCGGTATGCGAGCGGGCTCGATACCGGTGGGTGTTGTGCAAGGAGGTCGAGCGGGTGGCTCGCAGCGCTGGGGCGGGTTGATGCTCCCACACCCCGCCGGTACCCGGAATCACCCTTTGGGGTGAGCCGGCAGAGGGCTTTGCCTGCTCACCCCAAAGGGTGATTTCGGTGTTTGCAGTGCCATGGGAGTATCTGGCCAACGACGCACCGCACTGGCGGCGGTGCCTTTACTTGAGACGGCAGGCCCAAAGTGACTGATCAATTGCTTTCGCAACAGTGGTTCGAGCACCTGGCCAAGGTCACCGAGGCGATCGGCCGACCGGGCTTTGCCGCCACCCTGTTTGCTGCGCTTGGCGTGATTCGGCCGATCCAGGCGACCACGGTGTACCTGTACCCGCACGACGGCATGCCCTGCGCGCTGTTCGAGCAGGACGACAAGGCGCCCTGGCAGCCCGAGGGCAATGTCAGCCGCTACCTGTCCGGCTTCTATCTGCTCGACCCGTTCTACGGGGCCTGTGTGGAGCAGGTCGAGTCCGGTTGCTACGGCCTGTTCGAAGTGGCGCCCGACCACTTCGAGGTCAGCGAGTACTACCAGTCGTTCTACCGGCACTCGCACCTGGAGGATGAGCTCAACTACATCCTGCAGGTCGCGCCCGGGCAGAGCCTGGCGGTATCGCTGGCGTTCACCGACAAGCTCGATGGGCAAACCCGCGCGCTGTTCGCGCGTATCACGCCCTGGGTGCTGGCGGTGCTCGGCAAGCACTTCGCCGGGCTGGACAGCCGCACCGGGCGCTTCGAGAACATCCTCGAGCAGCGCATCCACGCGGCGCTGAACAACTTCGGCAGCTCGCTGCTGACCGAGCGTGAGTGCCGTATCGCCCAGCTGATCCTGCGTGGCCACTCGACCAAGTCGCTGGCCGAGCGACTGGGAGTGTCGGAGGACACCATCAAGTCACACCGCAAGAACGTCTACGCCAAGCTCGACATCGGTACCCAGTCCGAGCTGTTCTCCCTGTTCATCGACGCGCTGGCCAATGCCCAGGGCGTGCTGGGCAAGGACCCGCTGGAAAGCTACATGGGCAAGCTGCGCTGAGCGCAAGCCACCCTGCAACCCCACCGCAAAGGAAAACCAACAATGAATGCGCCTTTCGCCCCGCAACGCCAGACCCGTGACTACCAGGCAGCCGATGCCGCGCACCACATCCATGCCTTCCTCGACCAGAAGGCGCTGAACGCCGAAGGGCCGCGAGTGATCGTCGGTGGCGAACGCCTGCACCTGTGGGACAGCGAGGGCAAGCGCTACCTGGACGGCATGTCCGGCCTGTGGTGCACCCAGCTCGGCTACGGCCGCCGCGACCTGACCGCCGCCGCAGCCACGCAGATGGACCAGCTGGCCTACTACAACATGTTCTTCCACACCACCCATCCGGCGGTGATCGAACTGTCCGAGCTGCTGTTCAGCCTGTTGCCGGGGCACTACAGCCACGCGATCTACACCAACTCCGGCTCCGAGGCCAACGAGGTGCTGATCCGTACCGTGCGCCGCTACTGGCAGGTGGTCGGCCAGCCGAACAAGAAGATCATGATCGGCCGCTGGAACGGTTACCACGGCTCGACCCTGGCCGCCACGGCGCTGGGTGGCATGAAGTTCATGCACGAAATGGGCGGGTTGATCCCGGATGTGGCGCACATCGACGAACCGTACTGGTACGCCGAGGGCGGCGAGCTGACCCCGGCCGAGTTCGGCCGCCGCTGCGCCCTGCAACTGGAGGAGAAAATCCTCGAACTGGGTGCCGAGAACGTCGCCGGCTTTATCGCCGAGCCGTTCCAGGGCGCGGGCGGCATGATCTTCCCGCCGGAAAGCTACTGGCCCGAGATCCAGCGTATCTGCCGCCAGTACGACGTGCTGCTGTGCGCCGATGAAGTGATCGGCGGCTTTGGCCGCACTGGCGAATGGTTCGCCCACGAGTACTTCGGCTTCGAGCCCGACACCCTGTCGATCGCCAAGGGCCTGACCAGCGGCTACGTGCCCATGGGCGGCCTGGTGCTGAGCAAGCGCATTGCCGAGGCGCTGGTGGAGCGGGGCGGGGTGTTCGCCCACGGCCTGACCTATTCCGGCCACCCGGTGGCGGCGGCGGTGGCCATCGCCAACCTGAAGGCGCTGCGTGACGAAGGCATCGTGCGCCAGGTGAAGGACGACACCGGGCCGTACCTGCAGCGCATCCTGCGCGAGGTGTTTGCCGACCACCCGTTGATCGGCCAGGTGCAGGGCGCCGGGTTGGTGGCGGCGCTGCAGTTCGCCGAGCACAAGCCGACGCGCAAGCGCTTCGCCAACGAGAACGACCTGGCCTGGCAGTGCCGTACCTTCGGTTTCGAGGAAGGGGTGATCATTCGCTCCACCCTGGGCCGGATGATCATGGCACCGGCGCTGATCGCCAACCACAGCGAGCTGGATGAGCTGGTGGAGAAGACCCGCATTGCCGTGGACCGCACGGCGCGCCTGGTCGGCAAGCTCTAGACCGCTGACCCTGTGGGAGCGGGCAAGCCCGCGAACACCGGCGAAGCCGGTGCCATCCACCGTGTCGCCTGATTCGCGGGCACGCCCGCTCCCACAGGAACCGCGTAGCCCCTAGGAAAATTGCTCCAACAGCTACCAGGAGTACAAATGTACACCCTCGAATTCTGGCAACAACGTGCCTCGGACCTCTACCTCCCGGCCAATGCACTGATCGACGGCAAGCCCGTCAACGCACAGGACGGCGCCACCTTCGCCGCCATCAACCCCGCCACCAATAAGGTGCTGGCCCAGGTCACCGCCTGCGGCCAGGCCGAGGTCGACCTGGCCGTCGCCAGCGCCCGCAGGGCTTTCGAACAAGGCCCATGGCCGCGCATGGCCCCGGGCGAGCGCAAGAAAGTGCTGCTGCGCCTGGCCGAGCTGATCATGGCCCATCGCGAAGAACTGGCCCTGCTCGACTCGCTGAACATGGGCAAGCCGGTCATGGACGCCTACAACATCGATGTGCCGGGCTCGGCGCAGGTGTTCGCCTGGTACGGCGAGGCGCTGGACAAGCTGTACGACCAGGTGGCACCCACTGCGCCCAACGCGCTGGCCACCATCACCCGCGAAGCCCTCGGCGTGGTCGCCGCCGTGGTGCCGTGGAACTTCCCGCTCGACATGGCCGCCTGGAAGCTCGCCCCGGCGTTGGCTGCCGGTAACAGCGTGGTGCTCAAGCCCGCCGAGCAATCACCGTTCTCGGCCCTGCGCCTGGCCCAGCTGGCGCTGCAGGCCGGTGTGCCGGAAGGCGTGCTGAACGTGGTGCCGGGCCTGGGCGAGCAGGCCGGGCAGGCGCTGGGCCTGCACCCGGATGTGGATTGCCTGGTGTTTACCGGCTCCACCCAGGTGGGCAAGTACTTCATGCAGTACTCGGCACAGTCCAACCTCAAGCAGGTATGGCTGGAGTGCGGCGGCAAGAGCCCCAACCTGGTGTTCGAAAACTGCCAGGACCTGGACCTGGCTGCGGAAAAGGCGGCATTCGGTATCTTCTTCAACCAGGGCGAGGTGTGCTCGGCCAACTCGCGGCTGTACGTGCAGCGCTCCATCCATGACGAGTTCATCGAGCGCCTGCAGGCCAAGGCCCGCCAGTGGCTGCCTGGCAACCCGCTGGACCCGGCGAGCCGTGCCGGCGCCATTGTGGATGCCGGGCAGACTGGCCGGATCGAAGCCGCCATCGCCCGCGCCGGGCAGGACGGGGCGCGGTTGGTGTGTGGTGGCCGGCGCCTGACCATCGACGGCTCGGACAATTACATCGAGCCGACCATTTTTGCCGGTGTCGATGGCCGTATGAGCCTGGCGCGGGAAGAGGTATTCGGGCCGGTGCTGGCGGTCAGTGCCTTCGACAGTGAAGAGCAGGCCGTGCGCCTGGCCAACGACAGCATCTATGGGCTGGCGGCGTCGGTGTGGAGCGATGACTTCAACCAGGTGCACCGCGTGGCGCGGGCGTTGAAGGCCGGCACCGTGTCGGTGAACACGGTCGATGCGCTGGACGTGACGGTGCCGTTCGGCGGCGGCAGGCAGTCCGGGTTTGGCCGCGACCTGTCGCTGCATTCGTTCGACAAGTATTCGCAGCTCAAGACCACCTGGTACCAGTTGCGCGCCTGATACATCCGGTCTTGCACCGCGTCGCCTGTTTCGCGGGCTCGCCCGCTCCCACAGGTACTGCACTGGCTCCGGTGCTGCGCGGTCCCTGTGGGAGCGGGCAAGCCCGCGAAGCAGGCGACGCGGTATCCGGATCATTCATGGCGTTCCGTTAATTTTCCTTGCCAACCCGGCAGAAAGCTCGGCTCCGCTCTACACTGCTGCCAAGATGGGGCTGGGCTATGTGCCACCACGCCCCCGTCTCGCTGCCTGCGAATGGCTTCGGCCTGCATGATCGTCCTGGCTGCCCCGTCAAACCGCCATACATGGAGTACCTGAGATGGGCTGCGTGTCGAATGGTCGTGCTGCTGGCAACGCCGGACGTGGCATTTCACTGCAGTGGCTGGTAGCACTCGCCATCGTGCTGGGCATGTTGCTGCTCGGCGCCGCCCTGGCCTGGCAGGGCTATCACGGCATTCGCCAGACCTTGGTGGCCGCAGCAGGTGATTCTGCCCAGCAAATAGGCAAGACCATCGACGAGCGCGCCCGTCGCCTGATAGACCCGGTGCACAGCAGTATCCGCCTGCTCGCCCACAACCCGGCCGCGCAAACCCCGGCGCAGCGCCTGGAACGCTTGCCGCAACTGGTCGAGACGTTGGACGCCAACCGCATGCTCAGTGCTGCCTACATGGGTTACCCCAGTGGTGAGTTCCTGCTGGTGCGCCGCTTGCGCGACCCGCAGTTGCTGCAGCGTTTCGCCGCGCCGCCGGGCACCGTGTTCCTGGTGCAGAGCGTCAGCCGTGAGGGCGGGGCGGTGCAGGGTGAATGGCGCTTCTACGACCACGCGCTGAACCTGCTGCAAGCCCAGGCCAAGCCCGAATACCGCTACGACCCGCGCACGCGCCCGTGGTTTGTCGAAGCCAGCGCCCAACCCACCACGGTGCTGACCCACCCCTATGTGTTCTTCACCACCCGCGAGATCGGCCTGACCATGGCCCAGCGCAGTGTCGACGGCGGGGCGGTGATCGGCATGGACGTTTCGGTCGACGACCTGGCCAGCGAGACCCAAGGCCTGCGCATGACCCCCGGCACCGAGATCGTCGTGGTCGACGACCAGGGCAGCGTGGTGGCCTACCCGGACCTGCAGCGGGTAATCGTGCACGAAGGGCAGGCCGTGCGCTTGTCGCGCATCGGCGAACTGGGCATCCCAAGCCTGCAGCACCTTTACGCCGACATGCCGCAAGGCACCCGCCCGCAGCCTTATCAGGTGGACGGCCAGACCTGGTATGGCATGCGCGTGCAACTGACCAACCTGGCCGGGCAGGACCTGCAGGTGCTGATTGCCGTGCCAGGCCATGAGTTGCTGGCCGGTGCGCGCAAGGTACTGCTCGAACAGTTGCTCTGGACCGCCGCCCTGATAACCGTGCTGCTGGTGCTCGGTGGTGTGCTCGGCCGGCGCATCGGCCGCCCGTTGCGGCTGCTGACTGAACAGGTACAGGGCCTGGCCGGGTTTGATTTCAACCGCGAAGTCGGGGTGCGCTCGCGGGTGTCCGAGGTACGTGAGCTGAGCCGCGTGCTCAGCCGCATGTCCGGCACCATCCGCAGCTTCCAGGCGATTACCCTCACGCTCAGCCGCGAGCGCGACCTGGAGCGCATGCTCGACGGTGTGTTGACCCATCTGGTGGAAGCCGCCGGGGTCAATGCCGGCGTGGTGTACCTGTTCGATGCCGAGCACGCCTTGCTGCGCCTGGCCGCCGCCTGCCGTGGCGAGCAGTACCCTGGCGAGCTGGCCGTGGATGAGGCTGCCCAGCAGCACCTCGCCACGGCGGTGACCCAGGCCCTCGGCCTGCATGAGGGCAGCATGGCTTTGGTGTTGAATGACCGTAGCCAGGCGTTGCTGGGCATCCTGGTCCTGCAACTGGGCGATGGGCCTGTACACGAGCAGACAGGCCAGCCGTTCCGCAGCTTTGTTGCCGAACTGTCCGGGGTGGTGGCGGTGGCCATCGAGACGCGCCGGCTGGTCGAAGCCCAGCAACGCCTGCTGGATGCCATGATCAAGCTGCTGGCCGATGCCATCGATGCCAAGAGCCCCTATACCGGCGGCCATTGCGAGCGGGTGCCACAACTGGCGCAGATGCTGCTGGACCAGGCGGTGGCGGCCGAAACCGGCCCGTACGCCAGCTTCAGCATGACCGCGGCTGAACGCTACGAATTCCACGTGGCGGCCTGGCTGCACGACTGCGGCAAGGTCACCAGCCCCGAGTATGTGGTGGACAAGGCGACCAAGCTGGAAACCTTGTACAACCGTATCCACGAGGTACGCATGCGTTTCGAGGTGCTCTGGCGGGATGCCGAGCTGGCCTATTGGCAAGGCCTGGCCAGCGGTGGCGACCAGCAGGCGCTGCAAGCCACCCTGGCGCGCAGCCAGGCCCAGCTGCAGGACGACTTCGCCTTCGTCGCCCAGGCCAACATCGGCGGCGAGTTCATGCAGGACGCCGACATCGAGCGCCTGCAGCAGATTGGCCAGCGCCGCTGGCAGCGCCACTTCGACAACCGCCTGGGCATCTCCCGTGATGAGGTGGAGCGCTTTGCCGATGTGCCTGCCCCTGCGCTACCGGTTGACGAACCACTGCTGGCCGACCGCCCTGAGCATTGCGTGCCCTGGGGGCCCCGCAAGCCCCCGGTGGCCAAGGGCGACCCGCGCAACCGCTGGGGCTTCGACATGCGCTTGCCGGCCTACGCCAGCAATCATGGCGAGCTGTACAACCTGGCGATCCGCCGAGGCACGCTGAATGATGAGGAACGCTTCAAGATCAACGAACACATCGTGCAGACCATCATCATGCTCAGTTCCTTGCCGTTCCCCCGCCAGCTCAAGCGGGTGCCGGACATCGCCGGCAACCACCATGAGAAAATGGACGGCAGCGGCTACCCGCGTCGGCTGGGCGAGCAGGACCTGGGCATTGCCGAGCGGGTGATGGCGATTGCCGACATCTTCGAGGCGCTGACCGCGGCCGACCGGCCCTACAAGGCGCCGAAGACCTTGTCCGAGTCGGTGAAGATCCTGGTGGGCATGGCCCGCGGCGGGCACATCGACGGCCAACTGCTGGAGCTGTTCCTCAGCAGCGGGGTGTACCGCCAGTATGCCGAGCGGTTTCTGCGCGCCGAGCAGATCGACGAGGTGGATGTGGTGTACTGGCTGGAGCAGATGCGTTGCCCGGCCTGAACGAAAAATCAGATTTAGCCCCTTCCTTCCCCATTCCTTCGAAGACACCTTGATCCAGGTGCAGATGCTCAATGGGCGAAGCACTTTGCACCAGGGCAGAAGTAATGTGTTGCCTGCTCTGGCCTCTTCGCGGGCACGCCCGCTCCCACAGGATCTTCACCGTACTCAAGAGTTGCACAGTACCTGGGAGCGGGCGTGCCCGCGAAAGGGCCAGTGCAAGCAGTCGAGAGATTTCAGGGGCGGTTTCCTGTAGGAGCGGCCTTGTGTCGCGAAAGGGGTGCGAAGCGCCCCCAACGATCTGTGCATCACCGCAAAAACGCCGGGGCCGCTTTGCAGCCCTTTCGCGACACAAGGCCGCTCCTACAGGAATCGCGCCGCCCATGAGGAACAGGGCATGGCCATCAGTGATCGCTCATCTCATTCATACTCCTGCGCCCCGGCAATATGCCGCCCGGCCACATAGCCAAAGGTCAGTGCCGGGCCCAGGTTGATGCCACCCGACGGATACCAGCCGCCAAACACGCTGGCCATGTCCGTACCCGCCGCATACAGGCCAGCAATCGGCTGCCCAGCCTCATCCAGCACCCGGGCATTGCCGTCGGTGCGCAGCCCGGCGAAGGTGCCAAAGCAGCCGGGCTGCACCTTCACCGCATAGAACGGCCCCTGCTCGATGGGCGCCACACAAGGGTTTGGCCCCTTGTGCTGCGGGTCACCCTGCTTACGGTTGAACGGTGTGGAACCACGGCCGAACGCCGGGTCCTGGCCGTTGCGGGCATGGTAGTTGAAATCGCTGACCGTGGCGCGCAACCCTACCGGGTCGATGCCGCATGCCTGGGCCAACTGTTCGAGGGTGGCAGCCCGCTTGAGATAGCCGCTGCGTACGTGCGGCCACACCGGTAGCGGCGCCGGGCGGGCGTGGCCCAGGCCGTAGCGGCGCAGGAAGCGGTGGTCACAGATCAGCCACGAACACACCTCTTCGCCCTGCGGCACCGCCGCGACCATCGCTGACACATAGTCGTAATAGCCATGCGCTTCGTTGACGAAACGCTTGCCGTCGGCCAGCACGCCGATGATGCCCGGTTTGCCGCGTTCGATGATGTGCGGGAAGTGGCCGACACTGCCGTCGCGGTGCGGCACTCGCGAAACCGGCGCCCAGGCGACCGGCGACTTCAGGTCGGTGGCGACCACACCGCCGGCCGATTCGCCCAGGCGCAGGCCGTCGCCCGAACAACCCTTGGGGGGCAGGGCCAGGTTGTCGTGGCCGCTGGCATCGCGCGGGAACAGTTGCCGGCGGCGGGCGTTGTCGTTGGGGAAACCACCCGCCGCGAGCACCACGGCCTTGGCACGGATCAGTTGCTCGCCCTGCGGTGTAGCCACCAGCGCCCCCCGCACCTGGCCATCCTCGGCCAGCAGGCGTTTGGCCGGTGCCGACTCCTGCAGGCGCACGCCCAAGTCCTGCGCCGACCTGGCCAGGCGGGCCACCAGCGCCACGCCGTTGACCAGGTGCATCGCCCGGCCATACCGGGCCAGGTGGTACAGGTGGAGGCCAAAGCGTTTGCACACGTGCAGCAAGGCCTTGGGCGAGCGGGTCATGTTGAGGAACGCGGCAAGGTCGGCACCCGCCATTATCGGCATGCCCATGAACGAGGTTTCGCGCATGGTCTTGCGCAGGCGTGGCAGCAGCGCACCCACCTCGCGGGCGTCATAGGGCGCGGCAATCACCTGGTGCCCGCCCTGGGCCGCGCCCGGTGTGTCGCCATGCATGTCGGGGATGCCGTTGCCGTCGGCAAACTGCAGCGCCGTGTGCTTTTCGAAAAACGCCACCATGTGCGGGCAGGCTTCGAGGAAGGCGTCGACGCGTTCGGCGTTGTAATACGCCCCCAGTTCATTGCGCAGGTAGGTACGCGGCTGCTCGATGTCTTCCTCGATACCGGCCCGGCGTGCCAGCGGGTTGCGCGGCACCCAGGCCCAGCCGCCGGACCAGGCGGTGGCGCCGCCGAACACTGGCTCCTTTTCCACCACGATCACCTTCTGCCCATGCCACGCAGCCGTCACGGCCGCAGCCAGCCCGGCGGCACCAGAACCTATGACCAGTACATCGCATTCGGTTTCGTAGGGAGCGGAAGGCATTGCGGAATTCCTGTATTGTTATTGGAACAAGGTTCCACATTCTTATTGGCAGCGAATCGGCCTGCAAGGGTGTGGCGGCCCTACCGGGCAAGTAATGGGCGATAACCGGACAGTTCGTGTCGCTCTGGCTGCAGCGGCTATCGGCGGTATGGAATCATCTTCTAGAATTCGCAAAAATTTCAGGGACCTGTGTCATGGCTGGTAGTCAGATCGAACGCGCCTTCAGTCTTGTAGAAAGCCTTACCGGTGAACCGCAAGGGCTGCCGTTGCAAACCCTGGCCGAGCGCCTGGACATCCCCAAGAGCGCCACCCATCGCATGCTCACCGAGCTGGTGCGGTTGGGCTATGTGCGGCAGAACCGGGACAACAGCCGCTACCAGCTGTCGGCCAAGCTGGTGGCGCTGGGCTTCCGTTACCTTGCCAGCAGCGGTGCCGACATCATTCAGCCGATTCTTGACCGCCTGGCCCAGGACAGCGGCGAACTGGTGCGCCTTGGCGTGATCGACGGTGCCCGCCAGACCTGGATCGCCAAGTCCCAGGGCGCCCGCTCCGGGCTGCGCTACGACCCGGACATGGGCCGCGACGCACCGCTGTTCTATACCGCGTCCGGGCATGCCTGGCTGGCCAGCCTGGACGATGAGCAGGCGCTGCAGATGGTGTTGCGCCAGGGCATTGCCGACCCGGCGCAGTTCGGCCCGAATGCGCCGCGCTCCACCGACGAGTTGCTCGCCTACCTGCGCCGCGCCCGCGAGCGCGGTTATGCCTGGGTCGAGGAAACCTCGGCCATCGGCACCTCGGCCCTGGCTGCGGTGGTGCGCCGCCCGCAAAGTGACGAGGTGATCGGTGTGCTCAGCATTGCCGGGCCCAGTGCGCGCCTGGCGCAAAGCCGCCTGGCAGACCTGGCGCCGCTGTTGCTGGCGGCGGCAGAGGAACTGTCGGCGGCCAGCCGGGCCAGTGAGTTGTTCGCCTGAAGGTGCATTTCCGGTCGATTACCGCACACTCTGTTCTGCGGCTTCTTCTGAAAAGCTGAACCTGGTTCTAAATTGTTGAATGTGGATTGTGGAATCAGATTCCGGAATCTGCATGACAACAATGACAAGAGGACAGGCTGTTGAACGCACCCCTTCGTATTGCCTTGATCGGCGCCGGCAGCATGGGCCGCCAACATTACCAGCATTTGCTAAATGTGCCGCAGGCCCAGCTGTGCGCTGTGGCCGACCCGGGCCCGCAGGCCGTGGCCTTTGCCGCCGAATGCGGCGTGCCCTGTTTTGCCGATCACCGCCAGATGCTGGAGCACGCGCGCCCCGAGGCAGTGATCGTCGCCAACCCGAACAACCTGCATGTCGCCACTGCCCTGGACTGCGTCGAGGCCGGTGTACCGGTGCTGGTCGAAAAGCCGGTGGGCGTGCACCTGGATGAAGTCCGCTCGCTGGTGGAAGCCTCGCGCCGCCACAATGTGCCGGTGCTGGTCGGCCATCACCGCCGGCACAACCCGCTGATCGCCAAGGCTCACCAGGTGATTGCCGACGGCAAGCTGGGCCGGCTGATCAACGTCACCGCACTGTGGCAATTGCAAAAGCCCGACAGCTATTTCGAAACCCCCTGGCGCCGCGAGCCGGGCGCTGGCTTCTTGCTGACCAACCTGATCCATGACCTCGACCTGCTGCGCCACCTGTGTGGCGAGGTGGTACAGGTGCAGGCATTCACCCGCAACGATGTGCGCGGTTTTGCCAACGAAGACAGCGCCGCGGTGCTACTGCAGTTCGCCAATGGTGCATTGGGTAGCCTGACTGGCTCCGACGCGGTGGCCGCGCCATGGAGCTGGGAGCTGGACTCCGGCGAAAGCCCGGTCTACCCGCGCCAGGATGGCCAGCCGTGCTACCTGCTGGCCGGCACCCAGGGGGCGCTGAGCATTCCGCAACTCAAGCGCTGGCACTACGCCGAGGTCGGGTCGGGCTGGCACACGCCGTTGTTGCAGAGCGAGGAAAGCATCCCCGCCGGCGAGGCATTGACCTTGCAGCTGCAACACTTCGTGCGGGTTGCCCGGGGTGAACAGGCGCCGCTGATCGATGCCGCCGATGGTGGCCGTACCCTGGCGCTGATCGAGGCGATCCGCCAGGCAGCGGAAACTGGCCGGGCCTGTGCGCCCGAGCACATTGCTTGATTTGTCTGGTGACGATAATGACTGAACGAATTTTCTCCCTGGCGGCCCTGACGGTACTCGAGCTGTCCCCGCCGGACATGGTCGAGGCAGCAGCCCGTGCCGGTTACAGCCACGTTGGCCTGCGCCTGGTGCCCGCCACCGAGCAGGAACAGCATTTCCCGCTGGTGGCCGACGCCGGCCTGCGCCGGCAGACCCAGGCGCGCCTGCGCGACACGGGCATCAAGGTGCTCGACCTCGAGATCCTGAGGCTGAAGCCGGAAACCTGTGTAGCCGATTTCGAGCCGATCCTGGCGGTGGGCGCCGAGCTGGGCGGCACGGAGCTGCTGGTAGCTGGCAACGACCCGGATGAAGCGCGGCTGACCGAGCGCTTTGCTGCGTTGTGTGACCTGGCGGCGGGGTATGGCATTCATCCGCATCTGGAGTTCATGCCCTGGACTGACGTACGTGACCTGCGCCAGGCCATGCGGGTGGTGGCCAACGCCGACCGCGCCAATGGCTGTGTGCTGGTGGATGCCTTCCACTTCAACCGCTCCGGCTCTTCGCTGGAGGATCTGGCACAACTGGCGCCGCAGCGCATGCGTTATGCCCAGCTGTGCGACGTTGCCGGCCCGGTGCCGGCCGACATGGACGAGATCCTGCGCCAGGCACGCAACGAGCGGCGCTTCCCGGGCGAGGGCGATGCCGATCTGGTCGGCCTGCTGCGCGGCTTGCCGCCAAGTGTGCCGTTGAGCCTGGAGATCCCCACGCGGCAGTTGCTGGAACAGGGCATAAGCGGCGAACAGCGTGCGCGCATGGCGCTGGAGAAGGCCATGGCAGTACTGGCCAGAGTCTGATTGATAGTACGCGGCGCATGGCACGGGCTATCGCCCGTGTTCGCGGGCACGCCCGCTCCTACAGGTACAGCGCATGGCTTGAGCCCTGTGGAGCCCTTGTGGGAGCGGCTTTAGCCGCGAACACCGGCGCAGCCGGTGCCAGGCACCGCGTTGGATTCTTCGCGGCTGAAGCCGCTCCCACAGGTACAGCGCATGTCTTGACTCAGGCGCGACCCCACACAGTGCGTTCATCAGATTGATAAAAAAAGGGCCCGCAAGGGCCCCGTAGAGGTAAGTGGCTAGCGCGTTCAGGCGCTCTCGATCTTGCGTGGCGCCATGAAGTACATCCACACCAGCGCCAGGAAGTACATCGCCGGGATCATGGTGAACAACACGGCATAGTTGTTATTGGTAGCGGTCAGCACGCTACCGACGATCTGCGTCATGAACATCCCGCCGATCGCAGCGCACATGCTGCCGAAACCGAACACCGTGCTCACCAGGTGCTTGGGCGTGTAGTCCATCACCAGGCTCCAGATATTCGCCGTCCACGCCTGGTGTGCACCCACCGCCAGCGAGATGGCCGCCACCGCGACCCATAGGCCACTGGCGTTGGCGGCAAAGGTGACGCTGACCATGGTGCAGGCGAAGATCAGCATCGACACCAGCCGCGCCGTGGTAGCGCGCACGCCACGGCCGATCAGCCAGGAAGACAGGATGCCGCCGCCGATGCTGCCGAAGTCTGCCGTCAGCCAGATGATGATCAGCGGGATACCCATCTGGGTCACGTTGATGCCCAGGCTGTATTGCTGGTTGAGGAACGGTGGCAGCCAGTACAGGTAGAACCAGAACACCGGTGCGGTAATCGCGTAGGCCACCGCGAAGGCCCAGGTGCCACGCAGGCGCAGGATGCGGCTGAACGGCACGCGGGTCGGCTCGGGCTCGTCATCCTGCTGGATGTACTCCACTTCGCTCTGGCGCACGCGCGGGTGATCTTCAGGGTTGTAGTACTTCAGCACCCACAGCACCACCCACACCAGGCCCAGGCTGCCCATGGCGATGAACGCGGCCTGCCAGCCCCACACGGCCAGAATCAGCGGCAGCAGGGCCGGCGTGACCATGGCGCCGACGTTGGTGCCGGCGTTGAACAGGCCGGTGGCGATGGCCCGTTCGCCAGCCGGGAACCACAGGCGCACGGTCTTCACGCAGGCCGGGTAGTTGGCGGCCTCGGTCAGGCCGAGGATGAAGCGGCAGACCATGAAGCCGGCGGCCGAGGTGGCCAGGCCGTGAGCGCCGGTGGCCAGGCTCCACAGCAGCACGGCGAAGAAGAACGCGCGTTTTACCCCGACCTTGTCGATCAGCCGGCCCTGCAGCAGGAAGCCGACCGCATAGCCGACCTGGAACCAGAAGTTGATGTTGGCGTAGTCCATCGCCGTCCAGCTCATTTCCTTGGCCAGGACGGGCTGCATGATGCCGAGCGCGGCACGGTCGATGTAGTTCAGGGTGGTGGCGAAGAACACCAGGGCGAGCATGCCCCAACGGGTCTTGCCGACGCCGAAGGCGCCGCGAAGCTTGTCGCCGATCGAACCCTGGGGCATCCGGGGGGCGGCGGGGGTGATCTTGGAGTGGTTCATAAACTGCTCGATTCTTGAAATTGTATTCAGCTGCGGTGCTACGAGTACGTGACCGGTTCCCAGGCAGGGGGGCACGCAAGGCCGGTGCATGGTGAGCAGTGAAGGCGGCAGCGTCAATTGAAGGGAAGGGCTAGTGTTCGGTTACCGAACGGTTGCGTTGGGCCTGCGGGCAAGGCAAGGGGCAACGTGATTTCAGGTGGTCAAGCTACTCAATGCTCTACCAGCCAGATAACCGAATGTCATCCCCGGCCCCAAGGTAATACCACCACTCGGGTAATACCCGCCCATCACACTGTCCATGTCGTTGCCCACCGCATACAACCCGGGGATCGGCCGCGCCTCGCGGTCCAGTACCCGGGCCGAGGCATCCGTGCCCAGGCCGGCGAATGTACCCAGGCTGCCCGGCAACAGTTTCACTGCATGGAACGGCCCCTGCAGCAGTGGCCGCAGCGACGGATTGGGGGCTTGCAACGGCTCGCCCTGCGCCCGGTTGTAGGCCGATGCACCGCGCCGGAAAAGCGGATCTTCACCCTGGGCTGCATGGCGGTTGAAGTCGTGCACCGTGCGCTGCAACTGCGCGGCGTCGATCCCGCAGCGCTGTGCCAGTTGCGCCAGCGTGCGACCGCTGTGCAGGTAACCGCAGCGTTGATAGTGGCGGGTGGGGAAAGGGAAGGGCTTGGCCCAGCCGATGCCATAGCGGCGTTGCGCGGCATGGTCGCAGATCAACCAGGCTTCCGGCGCTTCACCCTGCGGCGTGGCGGCGAACAGCGCGTTCATGAAGTCGTGGTAGCAATCGGCCTCGTTGACGAAGCGCCGGCCATCGCGGCGCGCGGCGATGAAACCGGGCTTGGCGCGATCGATCAAGTGCGGGAAATGGCCGAAACTGCCATCGCTGCGCGGCACCCGCGACACAGGTGCCCAGGCCCCCGCATGGGTCGCAGTCGTCTGGACCAGGCCACCGGCCTGTTCGCCCAGGCGCAGGCCGTCGCCGCTGTTTTCACATGGCGCGGCGGAGTAGTGCTGGTCACCGTCCGGCGCATGCGGCATCAGTTGCGCGATGCGCTGGCGATCATGCGCAAAGCCACCGCAGGCCAAAACCACACCGCGGCGGGCATGGATCATCTGGCCGTCGGCAAACTGCGCGCCGCTGACCCGGCCTTCGCCCAGCAGGCGACTGGCCGGCTTGTCGGTCAGTAGCGTCACGCCCAGGTCCAGGGCGCTGCGCAGCAGCCGTGCCACCAGGGCGTTGCCATTGACCAGTTGCAGGCCGCGCCGGTGCAGCAGCAGGTCGCGGCCATGGCGCAGCAGGCGTTTGCCCACATGCAGCGCTGCCGTGGGCGAGCGCGTGGCGTTGAAGAAGGCGGCCATGTCGGCGCCGCCGGCAATGCCCATGCCGGCCAGGCTGACGATGTCCAGCGGTGGGCGCAGCTTGTGCAGCCAGGGCCCGAGCAGGCGCCCGTCGTATGGCAGCGCGCACAGCGAACGCCCACCGCGCGCGCTGCCGTCGCCTTCGCGCATGTCGGGCATGCGGCTGCCGCACTGGAACTGTACGGCAGTGTGTTGCTGGAAGAAC
Organism: Pseudomonas sp. B8(2017); assembly: GCF_002113575.1. Classification (NCBI taxonomy): domain Bacteria; kingdom Pseudomonadati; phylum Pseudomonadota; class Gammaproteobacteria; order Pseudomonadales; family Pseudomonadaceae; genus Pseudomonas; species Pseudomonas sp. B8(2017). The sequence goes on from NZ_NEIO01000028.1 coordinate 32,880, forward strand.
GCCACCATCTCCGGGCCATGGTGCAGGAAGGCGCGCTGGCGCGGGTTCAGTTCGCTGACATGGGTTTGCGCGCGCAGGTAGCGCTCCGGGGCATCGTCGGTCTCGACGATGCCTTCGGCAATGGCCAGCGGGTGGCGCGGTATCCACAGCCAGCCCCCCGACCAGGCGCTGGTGCCGCCCAGTTGGCTGGCTTTTTCCGCGACGATCACCTGCAGGCCGTGATGGGCGGCAGTAACGGCGGCAGCCAGGCCAGAGGCACCGGAGCCGATGACGAGTACGTCACATTCGAGGGGTTGCATCGTGGGGTTCCGCTCAGGCGTTGGAGGAAGGTTTTACTGCAGCGGCGAAAAACCGGTGGGCCGCAGCATTCGCGACTGCAAGTGCAGTACCGCGCCCAGCTCGCGGTTGCGCCGTGAGAACTCGGCCCAACGCGGGTCCGCTGCCATGGCAGCACGGCGTGCCATGCGCTCGTCGAGGCTGGCATAACCCCAGATATGCACCACCTGGTTGACCTCGCCGAACTCGCTGGTGAAAAAGCCGACCAGGTTACCGAGATGCTCGCTTTGCACCTCCAGCGCGTGGCTTTGGTACAGGCTCAGCCAGTCGGCCATTTTCAGTGGGTCGAGGGTGTAGGTTCTCAGTTCGTAGTACATGCTGGAGTCTCCATGTGGGGGGTTGGCGCCTGCAGGCGCGCGGTGATGTGGTTGGCAGCGAGCCAGCCGAAGGTGAGGGCAGGGCCCAGGGTGATACCGGGGCCGGGGTAGGTGCCTTTCATCAGCGAGTTCATGTCGTTGCCGACTGCATACAGCCCGGCAATCGGCTGGCCATCGCGGTTCAGCACGTTGGCCTGGGCGTCGGTCACCAGGCCGCGGGCCGAGCCGAGGTCGCCGGTGTGGATGCGGATGGCGTAGAACGGGCCGCTGGTCAGTGGCGCCAGGCATGGGTTGGGCGTGTGTTGCGGGTCACCCATGTAGCGGTTGTAGCTGTTGCCGCCTTTGCCGAACGCGCGGTCGATGCCGTTGCGGGCGTCGGCGTTGAACTGCTCCAGGGTCTGCATGAACACCTGTGGGTCGACGCCAATGGCTTTGGCCAGGGCCTGCGCTGTTGCGGCGCGGTGCAGGTAGCCGGCGTCGATCAATGCCTGGTTGTCCACCGGCTTTGGCCGCGCCAGGCCCAGGCCGTAGCGGTTCATCGCCTCGGCATCGCAGACCAGCCAGCAGCTGGCAATGCCTTTGGCGAACATGGTCTGCACGAAGTGGTGGTAGGAATCGGATTCGTTGACGAAGCGTCGCCCGTCCGGGTTCACCGCGATCACGCCCGGTTTGGCGCGGTCGGTGACCAGGTGCGGGAAGCGCTCATACTCGCCACTGGCATGGCGCAGTTCAGAAACCGGTGCCCAGAAGAAGTTGGCCACCAGGCCCTCACCCTGGGCTGCGGCCACGGCTTGGCCAAGGCGCAGGGCAGCGCCGTCATTGGTAGGCGGTGACATGGTCAGGTGCGGCGCTTGCCGGGCCGGCCGGTAGCTGTCGGCCAGCGCGCCTGCAGCGAACCCGCCCATGGCGCACACCACGCCGCCCCGGGCCAGCACCCGTTCACGGCGCCCTTCGCGTTGCACCACCACGCCGGTGACCACGCCGCGTTCGACGATCAGCTCCAGGGCTTCGCTGCGTAACCACAGCTGCGTGCCATGGGCGAAGGCGCTGCTGGCCAGGCGGGCGATCAAGGCGTTGCCGGTGGTAAGCCGCGTGCCGCGCGGGTGATGCAGACGGTCCCGCGCATAACGCGCCATCAGCTTGAGGCAATGCCACAGCGACCGGGGCGAGCGGCGGATACTGAGAAAATGCTGGATATCCACGCGGTTGACCATCATGCCGCCGAACAGCAGCATGCCGGGCGGCGGCATCTGCAGGTCCTTGAAGTGCGGGCCGAGCTGCCTGCCGTCGTACTCGACCATCTCCAGCGCCCGGCCAAACTGGGTGGCACCGGGGGCGTCCGGGTAGTAGTCCGGCGAATGCGGGCGCAGGGCGTAGCGCAGTTCGGTGTTCTGCTCCAGCCAGCGCAGTGCCTGGTGGCCATGCTCGATGAAGGCGTCGACCAGGGCGGGGTCATAGCCGTCGCCGATGACCTGCCTGAGGTAGGTGCGAATGGCCTCGGGGGAGTCCACCGCACCAGCGGCGCGGGCTTGATCGGTACCGTAGAGCCACACCGCCCCGCCGGAAATCGCCGAGGTGCCGCCAAAGTGTTCGGCCTTTTCCACCACCAGCACTTTCAACCCATGGCGCGCGGCCGTGGCGGCAGCGGTAAAGCCACCGGCGCCGCTGCCCAGCACGACTAGGTCAAAGTTGTGTTGCGCGTGTTCATGCGTCGGCATGGCTTCAGATCTCCAGCGGCGTGACGCCCATGAAGGCGCCCAGGTGGCCGAGCTGGGCGAAGGCCATTTCCGGGCCGGTCTGGACCGCGCAGCCAACCTGGCGTGCCCGCTTCAGCAGCGGGGTGATCTCGGGCGAGGTGACCACGTCGGCGACCAGGGTTTCGGCTTGCAAGGTGGCGAGCAGGGCGGCAGGCAGCGGCAGTTCCGCGCTGCCGCCCATGCCGACAGGGGAGGCGTTGACCAGCAGGTCGAAGCCTTCCAGCCCGTCGACCCGGGTGGCGAGTTCGACCGCGGGGAAGGCATTGCCGAGCAACTCGCACACAGCGCCCATGCGCGCGGTGCTGGGGTCGCTGAGGGTGATGCTGGCGATGCCGGCCTCGCCCAGCGCATAGGCAATGGCACTGCCGACCCCGCCACAACCGATCACCAACGCACGCTTGCCCGCCGGCTCGAAGCCATGTTTGCGCGCAGCACCGAGGAAGCCGGCGCCGTCCACGTTGTCGCCCAGCAGGCGACCGTCTTGCTCACGGCGCACTACATTGACCGAGCCCAGCGCGGCTGCGCGCTCGCTCAGGCCGTCCAGGCGGCTGGCCAGGGCCTGCTTGTACGGCACGGTGACCACGCAACCGCGCAGGTTCTGCCAGCCGCGCAGGGTGCCGGCGAAGGTATCCAGTGCGGCCTCATGCAGGTCGATGGGCAGCATGGCGAGGTCGCAGTTGTTGTTGGCGAACCAGGTGTTGAAGTTTTCGGGGGACTTCACCTGGGCAATGGGCGAACCGACGATGGCGACCAGTTCAGTGGAACCACGAATCATGCTGACCTCCTTATTGGCGTTGTTATGCAGGCCAAGGGTGAGGCAAGGGGGCGTGGGCAACAATGCGCTGATCGGGCGTTTAATGCGATAATCGCATCACTGATCCGGTTATCGCGGTAATCGGCTGTATTTGCCCTGCTTGCGAGTCGAATAGATGAACACCCCCGCTATCCACCCCCGTGACCTGATCGCCGGCTTGCAGAAGGGCCTGGCGCTCATGCAGCTGTTCAGCGCCGAGCAGCCGCGCCTTAGCGTGCCCCAGGCGGCCAGGTTGTCCGGCCTTACCCCCAGTGCCGCGCGGCGGTTTCTGTTGACCTTGGTGCACGAAGGGTTTGCCGAAACCGACAGCCGTGAGTACTGGCTTACGCCCAAGGCGCTGCGCCTTGGCCAGGCGTATGTGGACTCGGCGCAACTGCCGCGCATGCTGCGGCCGATCGTCGAGCAGGTGGCGCGGCAGACGCAGGAGCATGTGTCGGTGGGTACCCGTGATGGTGACGAGATCATCCATCTGGTACGCAGCCGCTACAGCCATGTGTCTTCGTTGTCGATCCGGCCGGGTTCGCGGGTACCGATGTATTGCACCGCCGGCGGGCGCGTCTGGCTGGCCTGGCTGGATGAGGGGGAGCAGGATGCCTACTTTGCGCGTAACCCGCTGCGGGGGTTGACGCCTTATACGCAGACGGACCGGTTGCAGCTGGAGGCGGAGTTGCTGCGGGTGAAGGAGCAGGGGTTCTGTATCGTGGACCAGGAGTATGAAATCGGCATGCGCGTGCTGGGTGTGCCACTGCTGGACCGGGCTGGCCGGCTGAAAGCGACGTTGACCATCACCACCCATGCTTCGCGGTTGAGTGTGGATGAAATACGCTTGCGGTATCTGCCGACCCTGTACGAGGCCCAGGCGTTGTTGCGGCCGGTGCTGGATTGAGGCGGTATGGTCCGGGAATCGTGCTGCCGTCTTCGCGGGTAAACCCGCTCCCACAGGGATCGCGCCAGGGCAGTTGATTCTGCAGGAGTGCAGAAGTCCCTGCCCTGGCGCGATCCCTGTGGGAGCGGGCGTGCCCGCGAAGCAGGCGACGCGGTGCCTGATCCCTCCTTGCGCCTACTCCATCGCCTCGGCCACGCCCTGGTCCTCACCCAGGAACCCGCCGCTCTGGTGCTGCCACAACCGCGCATAAGTACCATTCTTCGCCAGCAGTTGCGCATGGGTGCCTTGCTCGATGATGCGCCCTTCATCCATCACGATCAGCCGGTCCATGGCGGCAATCGTCGACAACCGGTGGGCGATGGCGATGACGGTCTTGCCTTTCATCATTTCATCCAGGCTTTCCTGAATGGCCACTTCCACTTCCGAGTCCAGCGCACTGGTGGCTTCGTCCAGCAGCAGGATCGGCGCGTTCTTCAGCATCACCCGGGCAATGGCGATGCGCTGGCGCTGGCCACCAGACAGCTTGATGCCGCGCTCTCCCACCAAGGTGTCGTAACCGGTGTTGCCCTGGCGGTCGCTGAGCTGGCTGATGAAAGCATCGGCCTGGGCATTGGCCGCAGCGGCGCGGATCTGCGCTTCGGTCGCATCGGGGCGGCCATAGGCGATGTTGTCGCGAATCGAGCGGTGCAGCAGCGAGGTGTCCTGGGTGACCATGCCGATGGCGCTGCGCAGGCTGTCCTGGGTGACCTTGGCCACGTTCTGCCCGTCGATGCGGATTTCCCCACGGTCCACGTCGTAGAAGCGCAGCAGCAGGTTGATCAAGGTGGACTTGCCAGCGCCGGAGCGGCCGACCAAACCGACTTTTTCGCCCGGGCGGATGTGCAGGCTCAGGTCGTCGAGTACCTGGCGCTCGCCGTTGTAGTTGAAGCCGACCTTGTCGAAACTCACCGCGCCCCCCTTGGTTACCAGCTCGGCAGCGCCGGGCGCATCCGTTACCTTGGGGCCGCGGGAGAGGGTGGCCATGCCGTCCTGCACGGTGCCGATGTTTTCGAACAGCGAGGTTATCTCCCACATGATCCAGTGCGACATGCCGTTGATACGCAAGGCCATGGCGGTGATCGCCGCCACCGCCCCGGTGCCGACCTGGCCCTGGTGCCACAGCCACAGCGCATAGCCACCGGCAGCAATGATCAAGCCCACCACCAGCGCCTGGTTGACGATTTCGAACTGGCTGACCAGACGCATCTGGCGAAAACCGGTCTGCTTGAAGTCCTCCATGGCTGCGCGCGCGAAGTGCGCTTCGCGGTTGGCGTGCGAGAACAGTTTCACCGTGGTGATGTTGGTGTAGGCGTCAGAAACCCGCCCGGTCATCGATGATCGGGCGTTGGCCTGCTCCTGGCCGACCTTGCCCAGGCGTGGCACGAAATACAGCATGGCCAGGCCGAACAGCACGACCCAGGCAATGAATGGCAGCATCAGCTTCAGGGCAAAGCCACCGGCCAGGGCAATGATCGCGATGAAGTACACACCGATCCCGGGCAGGATCTCGATGAGGGTGAACAACACATCGCGTACCGCCAGCGCCGTCTGCATCACCTTGGTGGTGACCCGGCCGGAAAACTCGTCAGAAAAGAACGACAGGCTCTGGCGCAGCATCAGCCGGTGAAAGTCCCAACGCAGGCGCAGCGGCAAGTTGATCGCCAGTACCTGGTGCTGAAGCATGGTGCGCAGCGCCACCAACCCGATGCTGACCAGCAGGACGATGCCGATACCCCACAGCACCCGGGTTTCTTCGGGGCCGACGGCACCGCCGGCCTGCCAGGCCGAAAGCAGGTCCACGACCTGGCCGAGGAAGGCGAACAGCCAGGCTTCGTAGATCGATACCCCGGCACTGAACAGCGCAAGCGCCAGGATGTAGCCGCGCGCGCCCCGGGTGCAGGCCCACATGAAGCGCAACAGGCCAACCGGTGGCGGTGGTATCTCGTCAGGGGGGAAGGGGTCGAGCCATCGTTCAAAAATACGCAGCATGCTTGTCTCCGAAAATCAGCTTTTGCCTGGCGCTAACCATACAGATCACTCAGGCCTGCGGGGGTTCGTGCAGTGTGCGGCATAACCTTTTCTCATCAAGTCGTCGCCCGAAATGTCGCTGTATGCACAGTGGATGAGACTTTAGCCTTTTGCATGGAGCCGCAGCACGCTCAATGCCTTGGCTGGACCGTCCAGCTGAAAACAATAAGGAGTTACCCCAATGTCCGCATTCAAGTTTTCCGGCGTAAACCTGGCCATCACCACCCCGTTCGATGCACAGGGCAAGATCGACTACGCGCGTTTCGAGAGCCTGATCGAGCGCTACATCGCTGCAGGTGTGCATGGTTTCGTACTCAGCTCCGGAACCGGGATGCACGTTTACCTGAGCAAGGATGAATCGAAGGAGCTGGTGGCCTTTGGTGCCAAGGTCATCAACGGCCGCGCCCGCGTCATCGCGCAGACTTCGGCGCTGCTGGTCGAGGAAGTGGTCGAGCGCACCCGCCACGCCAAGGACTGCGGTGCCGACGGTGTGATGGTGCTGCCGCCCTTCTTCGAAGGCCCCACCGACGACCAGGGCATTGTCGACTTCTACTCGAGCGTGTCCGAGGCCGGCCTGCCGATCATCGGCTACAACGTGCCACAGGCCGTCGGTGTCGAAGTGACACCGTCGCTGTTCAAGCAACTGAGCCAGATCCCCAACTTTGTCTCGGTCAAGGACAGCAGCGGCGATCTGGCAGCCCAGGCGTCGTTGTCGCGCACCGGCCTGCCGACCATGAACGGCGCGGACCCGCTGGTACCCTACGCGCTGTTCGCCGGCGCGGCAGGGCTGATCTGGGGTGGCGCGAACATGGCGCCGAAGACCTGCGTTGCCGTGGCCAATGCTGCCAGCGAAGGCAATTGGGCCCAGGTGCAGCAGATCTGGAAGAGCCTGGCCCCGGTGATGTCGCTGATCTGGCAGGGTGACTATGTGCAGTCGGTGTACGCCGGCGCGCAGATCATGGGGTATGACGCAGGCAACCCGCGCCGTCCGTTGGCCCGCCTGGCCGAAAGCAAGCTGGGTGCGTTGCGTGAGGCACTGGCTCCGTTGATCGAACGCGAAGCATCGGCTTCCTGATTTCGCAGGGGCGCTCACTATGTACACTGCTTCGAAATTGCCCAGCAACAATGGCAGCTCGGGTTGGGTGGAGATGCTGCCACGCCGCCAGGCCAAGGCCGTGCTCAACCGTGCGGTCACGGCGGATGTCGCCATCATCGGGGGTGGCTTTGCCGGTTTGTCGGCGGCCCGCCAACTGGTCCGGCGTGACCCGACGCTGAAGGTCGTGGTGCTCGAGGCCGGGCTGGTCGGCGAGGGGGCCTCCGGGCGCAACTCCGGCTTCATCATCGACCTGCCGCATGAAGTGTCCGCCGAGGGCTTGGGTGGTGGTTCGCTCGAGCGCGCCCGGCGTGACATCAAGCTGTACCGCACGGCCATCGACCTGGGCAGGGAGCTGGCCGACCTGCATGGCTGGGGCAAGGAAGTCTTCGACCCCTGTGGGCGCTTCAGCGTGGCCCGGGGCACCCAGGGGGACGAGCACATCCTGTCCTACGGCAAGCAACTCGACGCGCTGGGTGAGCGGTATGAGCTGCTGGACACCCGGCAGATTGGCGAGGTAACGGGCAGCCCGGCCTACACCTCGGGCATGTTCATGCCGGGCACGGTGATGATCCAGCCGGCGGCCTACGTCAGGCGTTTTGCCGATGCTCTGGCTGACCCGGTGCAGGTGTATGAACAGACGCCGGCCATTTCCTTCAAGCAGGTGGGTGGCGCGTGGGTGATCAAGACGCCAAACGGCATGGTCTCCGCGGGCAAGATCATCCTTGCCAACAACGGCCATGCGCAGAGCTTCGGCTTCTTCAAGGGCAAGCTGCTGCATGTGTTCACCTACGCTTCGTTGACCGAGCGCTTCGACCCCAGACTTCTACCGGGCCAGCGTACCTGGGCCGCCACCCCGGCGTTGCCCATGGGCACCACGGTGCGGCGGATCAGCGATGGTGACAGTGACCGGATTCTGGTGCGCTGGCGCTACAGCTACAACCCGAGCCTGACCATTGGCGATGGCCAGGTGAACAGTGCCGGCCGTGTGCATGACGGCAAGTTCGCGACGCGTTTCCCCACGCTCAAGGGGTTGCGCATGGAGTACCGCTGGGGCGGCCCCATGGCACTGACCTGGAACAGCGTGCCAGCGTTCGGTGAAGTCGATACCGGAGTGATCGCTGCCTGTGGTTGCAACGGGCTGGGTGCTTCCAAGTCGAGTGCGGCAGGCATCGCTGCGGCGGACCTGGCAGTGGGCATCGACAGTGAACTGGTGCAGATACTCAGCGCCTATGACAAGCCCAAGCCGTTGCCGCCACAGCCGTTCCTGACCATCGGCGCCAAGGCCAACATGAAGTTCAAGGAGCTGCGTGCAGGCGATGAATAGCGCGCGCCAGTCGTGTCGATGAAGTACCGAAGGGCCTCGATCGAGGCCCTTTTTTTGTATGATGGGCCAGCGGCGACTGCCCCCCGTTTCCTGATAACTGGTAGAGGTCAATGGTCAAGCACACAGAGCCCGATCAGGCGCTTATACAAATGCCTTCGCTGCGCGCCGTAAAGGCGTTCGTCGCGGCGGCGAAGTACCTCAATTTCACCCGCGCGGCAGAGTCGCTGTGCGTCACCCAGGCGGCCATCAGCAAACAGATACGTGAACTGGAAGGTTTCATGGGCGCCGAGCTGTTCATCCGCAACGGGCGGGCGGTGGCGCTTACGCCCGAAGGCGCGATCTTTTTCGATGCCGTACAGTTGTCGCTCAGCAACATCGCCCAGGTATCGAGCCGCATACGTCGGCAGAACAAGGGCAAGCGGGTGGTGACACTGTGCTGTACACCGGCGTTTTCCGGCTTGTGGTTGACGCCGCGGTTGCCGGAGTTTCTGGCAGCGAACCCGGACATCGACCTGAACCTGGTCATCACCCAGAATTTCGTGAACATGGAACCTGGGGTCCAGCCTGACATGTTCATCAACAAGCTGTCGAAGATCAGGGAAGGCTACAGCAGCCACCCTTTGGCCTATGACGTGATCTACCCGATCTGCAGCCCGGGCTACCTGGCACAGCACCCGGAAGTGGCCACGCTGGACGGTATCAGCCAGGGCTCACTGCTGAACCTCAGCCCTTACGGCCGTTCGCAGATTGCCGAGCACATCGACTGGTACATGTGGTTCGAGTACCACAATGTCGACTTGAGTGCGCGGGTGGCGGCAGGTGCGCAATTGCTGCATTCCAACGATTACGGCTCGCTGGTTCAGTTGGCGATCAAGGGCCAGGGGGTCGCCTTGGGCTGGCATTACCTGATCGAGCCGCTGATCGAGGAGGGGGTGCTGGTACGGCCGGTGGCGCAGGAGTTGGTGCACAAGGACAGCCAGCACTTCCTGACCTTCAACGAGCAGAAGAAGGACGACAGCGCGTGTTGCCGCATGCGGGACTGGATCTTGTCGAAGTTCTGAGCAGGCCCGGCCTCTCCGTCGGCAAGCCAGCCACAGTCTTCGAGGCTATGCATGGCCTGTGGGAGCGGGCGTGCCCGCGAAGAGGCCAGCCCGGACAACACAGGGCGGCCAGGTGCCGAACTCCGTCAGAACAGCACCGGTCTTGCTCAGGTCACGAAGCGTTGATCCAGATGGTCTTCAGCTCCGTGTACT
>NZ_NEIO01000029.1:0-38944 GCF_002113575.1 Pseudomonas sp. B8(2017)
TCGCAAACTCAACGTTAGCCAAGAACCACGATGACCATCCTCTTTCGCCCGCAGGGCGCCTTCGGCTGGTTCAGTTACACCACTTCCCGGGACACGATCAATTGGCAGAAACAAAAATGCCCGCACAAGGCGGGCATTTTTGGAGGGGGCCGAAACCAGGAAAACCTGCATCATGCCAACAAGATCTGGTGCCGGAGACAGGAATCGAACCTGCGACCTTCGCGTTACGAGTGCGCTGCTCTACCGACTGAGCTACACCGGCGTGTAGCGCAACGTACCACTGCTCGCACCCGTTACGCAAACCCCTGTTTCCGCTAGTTTATTGCCCCACCCTCAAGGCGCCTTGCACCCCTTCGGCGCCAGGTCTTCCTCGATGTTGGTCGTACACGCCCACCCAGTAGCCGAACGCGTCAGGGTCAGTGCCTTGCCGAGCACAGTGGCCGGCGCATCCACCAGGGTGCACACGATGCTCCCGGTGCCATCCGCCGCCTTGCCACTAGCCGTGATCGCACAGTGCGCCGTCGCCGGCTGGCCACCCAGCGCGGCCACATCCGGCACATCCGTCCCGTCATTCAACCGCAGGTCCATCGCCGTCTTCAGCGCGCTGATCTCCAGCAACCCGGCCGCGGCCTTGGAGCGTGACTGGTGGTTGGTGTACATCGGTAAGGCGATGGTCGCCAGAATGCCGATGATCGCGACGACGATCATCAGTTCGATCAGGGTGATACCGCGTTGCCCTTTCATGAACGTTTTCCTTTTTGATACGCGTACTCGTTGAGGTCAGGCTCGACCCCGGCTGGCAGCGGCGCAGTAGGCCTGAACAGACACCTTTTGTCACCCCTGCCCGCTTGGGCGTCGTCTTCGCTGAACTACTCTAGTGAGCATCACGGACGCGCGCCCTTGCATGGACGCGGCAAGCTGTTTCCAGGCTTGTCGCACGGGCAGAAAAAGGACCTTCGCATGACCCAATCCACACTCCTCTACACCTGGCACGGCACCGACGCCAACGGCGCGCCGGTCAGTGGGCAAACGTCTGGGCGCAGCCCGGCTTATGTGCGTGCCGGGCTTATCCGCCAGGGCATCAAGGTAGCCAGTTTGCGGCCTGCCGGTGGGCTGACGTTCAGTTTGCCGAAACGGCGGGCAAAGGCCGACCCTGCGGGGTTCAGCCGGCAACTGGCGACCTTGCTCAAGGCCGGGGTGCCGCTGCTGCAGGCGTTCGAGGTGATGGGGCGCAGTGGCTGTGATGCGGCGCAGGCGGCATTGCTGGATAGATTGAAACAGGATGTGGCCTCGGGCCTGGGGCTGGCGGATGCGTTGCAGCGCCACCCGGGGTGGTTCGATGCGTTGTACTGCAACCTGGTGCGGGTGGGTGAGCAGTCCGGCACGCTCGACCGGCAGCTGGAACAGCTGGCGGGCATGCTGGAGCAGCGTCGGGTGCTGCACAAGAAGGTGCGCAAGGCGATGATCTACCCGTTGCTGCTGTTGCTGACAGGGCTGGGGGTGTCGGCGATCCTGTTGCTGGAGGTGATTCCGAAATTCGAGAGCATGTTCTCTGGCATGGGCGTGGCGTTGCCGGCATTTACCCAATGGGTGATCGACTTGTCCACAGGGCTGAGCCGGTTTGCGCCGCTGTTGCTGGTGATGGGCGTGGTACTGGGTTTTGCCATACGCCAGCTCTACCGGCAGCACGCGCCAGCGCGCCTGTGGATATCTCACCGGGTGCTGGGCTTGCCGGTGTTCGGCACGCTGCTGGGGCAGGCGGCGCTGGCGCGCTTTGCGCGCAGCCTGGCAACGTCCTACTCCGCCGGGGTGCCGTTGCTGGATGCGCTGGGCACAGTGGCCAGGGTCAGTGGTGGCGACCTGCATGAACAGGCGGTGTTGCGGCTGCGCCAGGGCATGGCCAATGGGCAGGGGCTGCACCAGGCGATGGCCGCTGAGCCGCTGTTTCCGCCGCTGCTGGTGCAACTGACGGCTATCGGGGAATCCAGCGGCACGCTGGACCAGATGCTGGAAAAAGCCGCCAGTCATTACGAGGAACAGGTCAGCCAGGCGCTGGACCAGTTGACCAGCCTGCTGGAGCCGGCCATCGTGCTGGTCCTGGGCCTGCTGGTAGGCGGCCTGGTGGTGGCGATGTACCTGCCGATCTTCCAGTTGGGTAGCTTGATCTGAACATGACTTTATGGACTTTGCTGGCTGAGCAGCCGGCGTACTTTCTTACCCTGGCCACGGTGCTCGGCCTGCTGGTGGGCAGTTTTCTCAATGTGCTGGTGTACCGCCTGCCGATCATGCTGGAGCGGCAATGGCAGCGTGAGGCGCAGGAAATGCTGGAATTGCCGATCACGCCGCATGAGCGTTTCGACCTGTGGCTACCTGCTTCGCGCTGCCCGCATTGCGCGCACCGGATTCGCGCGTGGGAGAACATTCCGGTCGTCAGCTACCTGGCCTTGCGCGGGCGTTGTTCAGCCTGCAAAACCCGCATCAGCCCGCGCTACCCGTTGGTAGAGTCAGCCAGCGCGCTGCTGTCGCTGGTGGTGGCCTGGCGCTTTGGTGCTTCGCCCGAGGCCTTGCTGGCACTGCCGCTGACCTGGTGCCTGCTGGCCCTGAGCCTGATCGATGCCGAGCACCAGTTGCTGCCGGACGCGCTGGTGCTGCCGATGCTGTGGCTGGGGCTGATCGTCAACGCCTTCGGCCTCTATGTCCCGCTGACCAGCGCGCTGTGGGGCGCGGTGGCCGGGTACCTCAGCCTTTGGACGGTGTATTGGCTGTTCAAGCTGGTCACTGGCAAGGAAGGCATGGGCTATGGCGACTTCAAGCTGATGGCGCTGATCGGGGCCTGGGGTGGCTGGCAGGTGTTGCCGTTGACCCTGCTGCTGTCGTCGGTGGTTGGGGCGCTGGCTGGGCTGTGTCTGCTGCGTCTGCGCCGGCATGCCATGGGTACGGCGATCCCGTTCGGCCCCTATCTGGCGATTGCGGGGTGGATTGCCGTGCTCTGGGGTGATGAAATATACGCTTCATACACACAACTGCTTGGATTCTGATGACCACTGCGGCCTTTACCCCCTGGATTCTCGGCCTGACTGGCGGCATTGGTAGCGGCAAGAGCGCCGCTGCCGAGCGTTTCGTCGAGCTTGGCGTGCACCTGGTCGATGCCGACCAGGCGGCGCGCTGGGTTGTCGAGCCGGGCCGCCCGGCCCTGGCCAGCATCGTCGAGCGCTTCGGCGCCGGCGTGTTGCAGGCCGACGGCCAACTCGATCGTGCAGCCCTGCGCCAGCTGATCTTCGCCGACCCGGCGCAGCGCAAATGGCTGGAGCAATTGCTGCACCCGTTGATCGGGCAGGAGATTTTCAGCTACCTGGCCAAGGCGGAGTCGCCGTATTCGGTGTATGTGTCGCCGCTGCTGATCGAGTCGGGTCAGTACCAGAAGACCCAGCGGGTGCTGGTGATCGATGCGCCGCAGGAGCTGCAGGTGGCGCGTACCCTGGCGCGTGACAACACCAGTGCCGAGCAGGTGCAGGCCATTCTCAAGGCGCAGATGGCCCGCGAGGAGCGCCTGCGCCATGCCGATGATGTGGTGGTCAATGACGGCGACCTGGCCGCGCTGCATCAGCAGATTGACCGCCTGCACCACTTTTACCTGACTTTACGAGGAGGCCAGCCATGAGCCAGCCATTGACCGTCGATTGCCCGACCTGTGGCGCACCTGTGGAATGGAACGAGAAAAGCCCGTTCCGGCCGTTCTGTTCGGACCGTTGCAAACTGATCGACCTGGGCGCCTGGGCGGCGGAGGAGCACAAGATTCCGGGGGCGGAAGAGTCCGAGGACGAGCTGTACTCGGGGGATTTGGAGCCGCGGCATTGATCCGATAGCAAGGTGTCCTTCAGGGCCCTTTCGCGGGTGAACCCGCTCCCACAAGGACCTCAGGGTTCTTAAGGCTGGTGCAATACCTGTGGGAGCGGGTTTACCCGCGAAAGGGCCAGTACAGCCGCCACAAAATCACCGATCATCCTCCTTCCACGGCGCCTGCAGATACCGCGTGCGGTTGAAGGTTTCCAGCCACTCCGGGCAAAACACCACCAGCGCGCTGATCACCGTGCCGTTGATGAACGCTTCGGGGAACATCATCAGCCACAGGTAGCCGACAAAATCGCTGAGCCACTCCGGCATGGCGAAGCGCCCGTCCAGCCACAACAGCCCCAACGCAGCCGACAGGCAGGCCAGCACGGTCAGTGCCGCCGGGAAGAACCCTGAACAGAAGATATACACAAACAGGTTCCGCGGCTGGGCGCGCTCGACCCCTATCGCGCACGCCTCGGCTATCAGCACCGGCAGGCCAACCAGCAACAAGCCATTCACCCCCAGCGCCGCCAGGTCCTGGCGCCCCAGCGCCAGCAAGCCGAGCTGGGCCATGAACCCGCCCAGCACCGCCAGTGGCCAGTCCAGCAACAGCGTGACCGCCGTCATGCCAATGAAGTGGTACGACACCCCGGTATCGAAATCGCGCCGCACCAACCACAAGGCAAACAGGCAGAACACCGTGCCAAACAGCAGATGCTGGCGGCGCCGGTCAGTGAACAGCTCAACCCAGCGCACCTGGCTGACCGCCCAGATCAGCAACGGCACATATCCCAGCCAGCCAAGCGTAAGGGTGGTGCCGGACAACACCTGCGCGCTGATCACCTGACGAATGCCCCTTGCAGCCATGTGGATAAAGCCGAGTCTACACCCATTCTCCATTTCATCTGGCAGGGGTAGCGCAACAGTGCGCCGGTACCGGGCTGATTCCTGCGCACAAACAGCATCTTATCGTCACCGATTAGCGGCTAAGCTTGTCTGCATGGATGACTCAGACTACCTGCGCCTGCTTACCATCCAGGCGGAACAAGCCAATGCCTTTCTCTCCAACGCCCGCAAGTGGGAGCGGGAGCGATGGGTGTGCCAACGCCTGTTGCAGGGGCTGAACATCCCCTACCGCAGCGAGGACTTCACCCCGGCCGGGCAAGAACCGCCAGATGTGCTGTTCCGCGACGCGGCCTTCGAGGTGTTTTTCGTGCTCGACGAGGGCCGCCGGCTCAACGATGAATGGCGCGAAGAACTGCAGCGCCGGCGCAGTGCATTCTCCCTGGCGCAGCTGGTACGCCGCGAGGCGCGCCCGCGGCGCATCAGTGCCACCGAGCTGCTGGGGCGGCTGGCGCCGACCTTGCGCAAGAAGGCGCACAACTACCGGGAACGCGGGCTGGAGCTGAACGAGCTGGACATCATTGCCTTCGCCAGCCTCAAACGCGAAGTGCTCGACCTCAACACTCACTTCCCGCCGCCCACCGAATACCTGCGCCAGGGCTGGCGCTCGCTGTCGCTGGTCGGGCCGACCTTTGCCCGGGTGCTGTTCGCCCACCCCGACGCGCCGGACTTCCTGCGCGGCAACCTGGGCCGCAGCATTGTGTTCGATGTGGGCATCAGTCTTTGATCCAGTGCAGCGAATGTTTGCGATGGCGTACACTCGGCGCCAGATATAGAAAGCATTATCATTTGTTTCAAGCGCTTGCGTGAACGCTGTAGCGTTTACGCAGTCACAAACGTCTACCTGACGAGGCCCCACCATGACCAGCCGCCTGAATCCGGAAGATCAGCGTCGTGTCGATGAGTATCTGCGAGCCCCCCAGCACCAAGTCGAGCGCAGGCCTTTCCGGCCGTGGCTGCTCCTTGTGCTGGTGGTGGCCGTGACCATCGGGTTGGGTCTCATCAGCCGCCTGCTCAGTGGACTGGTGCTATGAGCTGCTTCGCGCTCGCCCTCCCCTCGTGCAGTTTGCGGCCGGCCCCCGGGGCCACGAATTCCGTAAACCTTATGAGATATCCCCATGACTCATCGCATCGTGATTGTCGGCGGCGGCGCCGGCGGCCTGGAACTGGCGACCCGCCTGGGTAAAAGCCTGGGCAAGCGCAAGCAGGCCGAGATCACCCTGGTCGACGCCAACCTCACGCACATCTGGAAGCCCCTGCTGCACGAAGTGGCCGCCGGCTCGCTGAACTCCTCGGAAGACGAACTGAACTACGTGGCCCAGGCCAAGTGGAACCACTTCAACTTCCAGCTGGGGCGCATGAGCGGCCTGGACCGTGAAGGCAAACAGATTCAACTGGCCGCCACCCTCGACGAAGAGGGCCGCGAGCTGCTGCCTGCGCGCACCCTGGGCTACGACACCCTGGTCATTGCCGTGGGTTCCAACACCAACGACTTCGGCACCCTGGGCGCGGCGCAGCACTGCCTGTTCCTCGACACCCGCAAGCAGGCCGAGCGTTTCCACCAGCAGTTGCTCAACCACTACCTGCGTGCCCATGCCGGTGATGTGGCGAGCGAGAAGATCAGCGTGGCCATCGTCGGCGCCGGTGCCACCGGTGTGGAACTGGCCGCCGAGCTGCATCACGCGGCCCACGAACTGGCGGCCTATGGCCTGGACCGCATCCAGCCCAAGGACATGCACATCACCATTATCGAAGCAGGCCCGCGCGTGTTGCCGGCACTGCCAGAGCGCATCAGCGTGCCGGTGCACAAGACCCTGGAAAAGCTCGGGGTGAAGGTGATGACCAATGCCGCCGTCAGTGAAGTGACCGAGGATGGCCTGAAAACCAAGGACGGTGAAGTGATCCAGGCCAGCCTGAAGGTGTGGGCGGCCGGTATCCGTGCGCCGGGTTTCCTCAAGGACATCGATGGCCTGGAAACCAACCGCATCAACCAGCTGGTTGTGCGCCCTACCCTGCAGACCACGCGCGACGACAATATCTTTGCCTTCGGTGACTGCGCCGCCTGCCCGCAACCGGGTAGCGACCGCAACGTGCCGCCACGTGCCCAGGCGGCGCACCAGCAGGCTTCGATGCTGGCGCAGAGCTTGAAGGCGCGGCTGGAGAACAAGGCGCTGCCGACCTATGAGTACAAGGACTACGGTTCGCTGGTGTCGCTGTCGCGCTTCTCGGCGGTGGGCAACCTGATGGGTAACCTGATGGGCAGCGTGAAGCTGGAGGGCTGGCTGGCGCGGATGTTCTACGTGTCGCTGTACCGGATGCACCAGATGGCGTTGTACGGGTTCTTCCGTACGGCGTTGATGATGCTGGGTAGCAAGATTGGCCGGGGTACCGAGCCGCGCCTGAAATTGCACTGACACATGCAATAGCGGTTGCCTGTACTGGCCTCATCGCCGGCAAGCCGGCTCCCACAGGGACTGCACAAGACTCGAGGTCTGTGGAGCTCCTGGTGGGAGCTGGCTTGCCGGCGATAGGGCCGGTAGCCCTCTTGCAAGACGATCGCCGAGATGCACCGAAGGGGCATTTTTGGTTGGATAAATTCGAGGCAAAAAAAAGGGCATCTCATGCGAGATGCCCTTTTTTTCATGGTGGGTCGTGTAGGATTCGAACCTACGACCAATTGGTTAAAAGCCAACTGCTCTACCAACTGAGCTAACGACCCGGAAATGGTCGGGGTGAGGGGATTCGAACTCCTGACATCCTGCTCCCAAAGCAGGCGCGCTACCGGACTGCGCTACACCCCGTGATACTTAAAGAAAAAGGGCATCTCGCTTGAGATGCCCTTTTTACATGGTGGGTCGTGTAGGATTCGAACCTACGACCAATTGGTTAAAAGCCAACTGCTCTACCAACTGAGCTAACGACCCGGAAAATGGTCGGGGTGAGGGGATTCGAACTCCTGACATCCTGCTCCCAAAGCAGGCGCGCTACCGGACTGCGCTACACCCCGAGATTGGCTCCGCGACCTGGACTCGAACCAGGGACCCAATGATTAACAGTCATTTGCTCTACCGACTGAGCTATCGCGGAACTGAACTTCGGTACATCTTTACAGCTTCGAAGCTTGTGTTAGCTTCGGTCTCTTTGGCTACCCGCTTTCGCGTTGTCGCTGCTGAGGCCGGCTATTCTACATCCTTCGTTTTGCTTGTCAACCACTTTTTTTCATTCAACTTACTGATTTGTAAGTTGTTTTGCGGTCACCGATGTTGCTGGTGATTCGCTTAGTGCCTGACAACGCGGCGTATATTAGGGGCACTCCTTTTTAGATGCAAGCAAAAATTTCAAAAATTTCAGCTAGTTATCCGGGAAGCCGGAAAAGCCCGGATTTGCTGGGGCTGTGAGGGCCTCTTCGCGGGCCTGCCCGCTCCCACAGGTACGGCACAGGCAAAAAAAGCCCCGCAGATGCGGGGCTCATGGTGAAACAGATCAGCCGAAGACGATTTCGTCGCCTTCCACCTTGGCGGTAATCGCCGTCCCCGGCATGAACTTGCCTGCCAGGATCAACTGCGCCAACGGGTTTTCGATCCAGCGCTGGATGGCCCGCTTCAGCGGCCGTGCGCCATACACCGGGTCGTAACCCACGGCAATCAGCTTGTCCAACGCCTCCGGGCTCAAGCTCAGCGACAGTTCGCGCTCCAGCAGGCGGCTGCGCAGGCGGCCCAGCTGGATTTCGGTAATGCCGGCAATCTGCTCGCGGCCCAGTGGCTCGAACACCACCACTTCGTCGATACGGTTGATGAACTCCGGACGGAAGTGCGAACCCACCGCATCCATCACCGCCGCACGCTGCGCCTCGCGGTCACCCACCAGTTCCTGGATCTGCGCCGAGCCCAGGTTGGAGGTCATCACGATCACGGTGTTGCGGAAGTCCACGGTGCGCCCGTGGCTGTCGGTCAGGCGGCCGTCTTCCAGCACCTGCAGCAGCACGTTGAACACATCCGGGTGGGCCTTCTCCACCTCGTCCAGCAGCACCACCGAGTATGGCTTGCGCCGTACCGCCTCGGTCAGGTAACCGCCCTCTTCATACCCTACATAGCCTGGTGGGGCACCGATCAGGCGAGCCACGGAATGCTTCTCCATGAACTCGGACATGTCGATGCGCACCATCGCCTCTTCGGTGTCGAACAGGAACTCGGCCAGCGCCTTGCACAGCTCGGTCTTGCCCACCCCGGTCGGGCCGAGGAACAGGAACGAGCCACTCGGCCGGTTCGGGTCGGACAGCCCGGCACGCGAACGGCGCACGGCGTTGGCCACCGCGGTTACCGCCTCGCCCTGGCCGATCACGCGCTGGTGCAGCAGCTCTTCCATCTTCAGCAGCTTTTCACGCTCGCCTTCGAGCATCTTGGCCACCGGGATACCGGTCCACTTCGACACCACTTCGGCAATTTCTTCCTCGGTGACCTTGTTGCGCAGCAACTGGTTCTCGGTCTTGCCGTGCTGGTCGACCATCTGCAGGCTGCGCTCCAGGTCCGGGATCACCCCGTACTGCAGCTCGGCCATGCGGCTCAGGTCGCCTTTGCGACGGGCGGTCTCCAGCTCCTGGCGGGCCTGCTCGATCTTTTGCTGGATCTGCGCCGAGCCCTGCACTTCAGCCTTCTCGGAAGCCCAGATTTCTTCCAGGTCGGCGTATTCACGCTCCAACCGGTCGATTTCCTCGGTCAGCTTCTCCAGGCGTTTTTTCGCCGCTTCGTCTTCTTCCTTCTTCAGCGCCTGCGATTCCACCTTCAGCTGGATCAGGCGACGGTCGAGGCGGTCGAGCACTTCCGGCTTGGAGTCGATCTCCATGCGGATGCGGCTGGCCGCTTCGTCGATCAGGTCGATGGCCTTGTCCGGCAGCTGGCGGTCGGTGATGTAGCGGTGGCTGAGCTTGGCCGCAGCAATGATGGCGCCGTCGGTGATGGCCACCTTGTGGTGCACTTCATAGCGCTCCTTCAGGCCACGCAGGATGGCGATGGTGTCTTCCTCGCTCGGCTCCTCGACCAGCACCTTCTGGAAGCGGCGCTCCAGGGCCGCGTCCTTCTCGATGAACTGGCGGTACTCGTTCAGCGTGGTGGCGCCAACGCAGTGCAGCTCGCCACGGGCCAGGGCCGGCTTGAGCATGTTGCCGGCATCCATGGCGCCCTCGCCTTTGCCGGCGCCGACCATGGTATGCAGTTCGTCGATGAACAGGATGATCTGGCCTTCCTGCTTGGACAGCTCGTTCAGCAGGCCTTTGAGGCGCTCTTCGAACTCGCCGCGGTACTTGGCACCGGCAATCAGCGCGCCCATGTCCAGCGCCAGCAGGCGCTTGCCCTTGAGGCCGTCGGGCACTTCACCATTGATGATGCGCTGGGCCAGGCCTTCGGCGATGGCGGTCTTGCCTACGCCAGGCTCACCGATCAGCACCGGGTTGTTCTTGGTACGGCGTTGCAGCACCTGCACGGTACGGCGGATTTCGTCGTCACGGCCGATCACCGGGTCCAGCTTGCCTTCTTCGGCACGCTTGGTCAGGTCGACGGTGTACTTGTCCAGCGCCTGGCGCGATTCCTCGGCGTTGGCGTCGTTGACGGCCGCGCCGCCGCGCAGGTTGTTGATGGCATTTTCCAGGGCCTTCTTGGTCACGCCCTGGCTCAACAACAGCTTGCCGAGCTTGCTGTTCTCGTCCATGGCGGCCAGCAGCACCAGCTCGCTGGAAATGAACTGGTCACCCTTCTGCTGGGCCAGGCGGTCGGCCTGGTTGAGCAGGCGCGCCAGGTCCTGCGACATGTTCACGTCGCCGGTGGGGTTCTGGATTTTCGGCAGCTGGTCGAGTTCTTTCACCAGCGCCTGGCGCAGGCTGTTGATGTCGAAGCCTACCTGCATCAGCAGCGGCTTGATCGAACCGCCCTGCTGCTCGAGCAGTGCCTGCAACAGGTGCACGGGCTCGATGGCTGGGTGGTCCATGCCAACGGCCAGGGATTGGGCATCGGATATTGCAAGCTGCAGCTTGCTGGTCAAACGGTCTATTCGCATGGGGTACCTTCCTTTAAAGGGCAGGTCGGAGCGATGGACAGCGCCTGTTTATGAAGAAACCTGCCTGAGATGACCTTATAGATAAGGCTGATTCTGGAAGATTCAAGCGTAGCGGGGTTGACCGGGGTCAACCTGTTGGATAAGTGCTGGGCCATTCGCGGGCATGCCCGCTCCCACAGGGAATCCGCAACCATTTAAACCTGTGGTGTACCTGTGGGAGCGGGTGTGCCCGCGAAGAGGCCGGCGCAGGCTAGCGAGGTTCCAGCCACACCAGGGAAGCAAAGCGCCCACCCTGCGGGGTACGGCGATAGGAGAAGAACCGCTCATCGCTGACCGTGCACAAGCCACCGCCATGAACAGCAGTCACCCCACGCGCCGCCAATCGAATACGCGCCAGCTCATAGATGTCGGCCATCAACTTGCCCGGCCGGGCACCATCGACAAAGGCCCTGGCCGCTTCCGGGTGCACCGCCGTAAAGGCATCACGCACCTCCAGCCCCACTTCGAACGCCTGCGGGCCAATCGCCGGCCCCAACCACACCAGCACCTCTTCGGGCGGCAGTGCCAGGCGATCCAAGGTGGCCTCCAGCACACCACCGGCAAGCCCGCGCCAGCCAGCATGCGCCGCGGCCACGCGGGTACCGGCCCGGTCGCAGAACAGCACAGGCAGGCAATCGGCAGTCATCACGGTGCAGGCAATGCCAGGCTGGTCGGTCCAGCTGGCGTCGGCCTCGGCCACCACGGCCGGGTCGGCATCCGCCACCACCAGCCCATGCACCTGCTTGAGCCAGGCCGGCTGGATGGCGAATTCGTCGCTCAGGCGACGACGGTTCTCGGCCACCGCGGCAGGGTCGTCCCCTACATGGTCGCCAAGGTTGAAGGTTTCATAGGGCGGCAGGCTGACGCCGCCCTGGCGGGTGGTGACACAGGCGCGCACCGAGGCCGGGGCTGGCCAGTCGGGGAACAGCAGCGACTGCGTCAGGCCACTCATCCGACAAAGCTCTCGCGGTCCTGGTTCAGCAGCGACAGCAACCAGACGAAGTCATCCGGCAGCGGCGATTCCCACTTCATGACTTCACCGGTAATCGGGTGGGCCAATGCCAGGAAGCGCGCATGCAGTGCCTGGCGCGGGAAGGTTTTCACCGCCTCGACCATGGTCGGGCTGGCTGCCGGCGGAATGCGGAAGCGCCCGCCGTAGGTCTGGTCGCCGACCAACGGGAAGCCAACGTGAGCCATGTGCACGCGAATCTGGTGGGTACGGCCGGTTTCCAGCTTGACCCGCACGTGGGTGTGCGAGCGGAAGCGCTTGAGCACACGGTAGTGGCTGACCGCCGGCTTGCCGCCGTCGGTGACCGCCATGCGCTGGCGCATGCCGCCGTGGCGGCCGATCGGGGCATCGATCTTGCCGCCGGCAGTGACCACGCCAATCACGATGCACTCGTAGATGCGGCTGACCTTGCGCGCCTGCATCTGCTCGACCAGCCGAGTCTGCGCCTGCAAGGTCTTGGCCACCACCATCAGGCCGGTGGTGTCCTTGTCCAGGCGGTGGACGATACCGGCGCGCGGTACGTTGACGATGTCAGGCACGTGGTGCAGCAGTGCATTGAGCAAAGTCCCGCTGGCATGCCCGGCGGCCGGGTGCACAACCAGCCCGGCAGGCTTGTTGATCACCATGATATGGTCGTCTTCGTAGACGATATCCAGCTCGATATCTTCGGCGACCCACTCGCCCTGGGCCTCTTGCTCGGCCTCCAGGACAAGTTGCGAGCCACCATAGACGAGGTCTCGAGGGCGCACCACGGCACCATCGACCGTCAGGCGGCCTTCTTTGATCCACGAAGTCAGCCGGGAACGCGAGTACTCGGCGAACAATTGGGCGGCGACCTGGTCGAGGCGTTGACCGCCCAGTTCGGACGGGACCTCTGCGCTAAGTTGAATGATCTCGGACATGCTCGATTCGGCGGGCGCACAGCCTTTGGTTTCGGCTGCGAGCTTGTGGTTAAATACGACTTCTTTTGTCCCGGGGTTGGCCGGGGCGCTCATCATAACAGGACGGCACCGCCCAAGACAGCGGCCGTCAAAGGGACGCAAGCCGCCATGCAAGTGAAACACCTGCTGCTGATCGCCATCCTCGGGCTCACCGCGGCCTGTTCCTCCAATAAAGAAGTGATTGACGAGAACCTCAGCGAGGCCGAGCTGTATCAGCAGGCGCAAGCTGACCTGGACAACTCCAGCTACACCAGCGCCGTGAACAAGCTCAAGGCCCTGGAGTCGCGCTACCCGTTCGGCCGCTATGCCGACCAGGCGCAGCTCGAGCTGATCTACGCCAACTACAAGAACTCCGAGCCAGAGGCTGCCAAGTCGGCTGCCGAGCGCTTCATCCGCCTGCACCCGCAGCACCCGAACGTCGACTATGCCTACTACCTCAAGGGCCTGACCTCGTTCGACCAGGACCGTGGCCTGGTGGCGCGCTTCCTGCCGCTGGACATGACCAAGCGTGACCCGGGTGCTGCCCGCGACTCGTACAACGAGTTCGCCCAGCTGACCAGCCGCTTCCCCAACAGCCGCTACGCGCCCGACGCCAAGCAGCGCATGATCTACCTGCGCAACCTGCTGGCCTCGTACGAAATCCACGTGGCCGACTACTACCTGAGCCGCCAGGCCTATGTAGCCGCCGCCAACCGTGGCCGCTACGTGGTGGAGAACTTCCAGGAAACCCCATCGGTCGGCGACGGCCTGGCGGTGATGGTCGAGGCGTACCAGAAGATGCACCTGGACGAACTGGCCGCCACCAGCCTGGAAACCCTCAAGCTCAACTACCCGGACCACCCGAGCCTGGCAGATGGCGAGTTCCAGCCAAAGCAGACCGAGTCTGACGGCCGCGGCTGGCTGTCCAAGGCGACCCTGGGCCTGATCGAAACCGAAACCCCGCTGCCGCCGGGTGAAACCCGCGCCAACCAGGACGTGGTCAAGCAGTTCCAGGACGCGCGTGACGAGATGCCGCGTGAGCTGCTGCCGACTGACGAAAACGGTGACCCTATCGTGCCGGAAGGGCCGAAGGAAGCCGAGAAAGACCGCTCCTGGTTCAGCTACATGACCTTTGGTCTGTTCGACTGATACGCAGCGGTACATGAAAGGGAGGCCTTGGGCCTCCCTTTTTTATTGGCCGCGTCCTAGACTGTCGGCTTCTTCAACCGACAAGCTGGACACCATGGTTCGCCTACTTTTCTGGATCGCCCTGATCGCCGCAGCGTTCTGGCTGTGGCGCAAGTTCAAAGCCAGCCAACAGTCGCACCCCGAGGCCAAGCTGGATGCGCCGCTGAAGATGGTGCGCTGCGCCCATTGCGGCGTGCACCTACCCAATGACCGGGCGCTGCAGCAGGGCAACGAGTGGTATTGCAGCCAGGCGCACCTGCAACAGGGCCCAGGGCGCCAGAACTGAACCTGAATCACCTGAACCCCTTCGCGAGCACGCCCGCTCCCACAGGAACCCTGCAGGCCTTGAGCCTTTTGCAGTACCTGTGGGAGCGGGCGTGCCCGCGAAGAAGCCAGTGAATCCAACATCACTTATCCCTCCCCGACCCTTTCGCACCATTTGCGACCCCTCCCCCGCCGCCAGCATTGACCCACCCCGGCAAAACTCGCTAAATCCTATTTATCCGCATAAATATGAAAAATAGCGAAATGCTCAAACCCAAACGCAAGCGCCAGAAGCTGTCCGATGTGATCGTCGAATCGGTCAAGCGCTCGATTGTCACCGAAGCGCTGCACCCCGGCGACCGCCTGCCCACCGAGCGTGAGCTGATGGAGCATTTCGAGTGCTCCAAGGGTACCGCCCGCGAAGCGCTCAAGGCCCTGGAGGTCGAGGGCCTGGTCAGCACCCGCACCGGCCCGAGCGGTGGCGCCTACCTCAATGAAGTGGGCACCGAACCTGCCAGCCGCGCACTGCGCAACTACCTGCACTTCCAGCACCTGGACGGCGAACAGGTGTACCAGCTGCGCAAGGTCATCGAGGTGGAGCTGGCGGTATCGGTAATGGGCAAGCTGAGCGAAGCCGACTACGCCGCGCTGCAGGCCAACATCGACTTCTGCAGCGCACCGGAAGACAGCGAGGAAGGCCAGCGCGAACAGCGCCTGGCGGAGCTGGAATTCCACACCCTGCTGGCCGACCGCTGCCCCAACCCGTTGCTGCGTTTCATGGCGGTGTTCCTCAACGACCTGCTGCGCGACCTGGTGGTGCTGAAAAAGGCCTACCTGCCCAAGCGCCAGCAGTTCGCCGCTGCCAACATCGCCTACCACAAGCAATTGCTGACCGCCCTGCGCGCCAGCGACGAGCCCGCCGTACGCCGGCTGATGCACGAACACATGTGCGACGCCGAACACCACATGACCGCGCTGGAAGGCGAGGTTGCCCGCAACTTCCTGCTGGAGTTCGAACACCACCACTGATCCGCCTGGAAAGAGGCCTGCACACAGGCCCGGCCGTACCCGCTTTGTCATTGCCACTCCTGCCTAATAACCACAACCAAGGAGTTACTCATGCAAAGACGTACCCTGCTCAAGGCAGGCCTTGCCCTGGGTGCCTTAGGTAGCCTCCCCCTGGGGGCGCACCGGGCATTCGCCGACCAACCATTGACCTTCTATGGGCTCAAGTCCATGTCTGGCGCCTTCGCCAGCTACGGCAAGTACGCCGACATGGGCTCACGCCTGGCCATCGCCGAATACCCGCAACTGCTCGGCCACGCGCTCAAGTACAAGGTCATCGACACCGAAGGCAACGCCGGCAAGGCGGTGCGCAAGGTGCAGGAAGCCATCGGCCAGGATGGCGCCCGCTTCTTCCAGGGCTGCACCCTGTCGTCCTCGGCACTGGCGGTGTCGAAGGAAATCCACAAGGCCGGCGGCGTGTTCATGACCCCGGTCGGCGCTGACGAAATCACCGGCAAGGACTGCAATGCCTCGACCTTCCGCTGGTCGGTGCCCACCTACGGCGCCATCCGCGAAACGCTGGTGCCGATGATCCGCCAGCTGCCACAGGCCAAGCGCTGGTACACCATCACCCCGCAATACGTGTTCGGCGATGCCCTGCTGGACAACGCCCGCAAGGTGTTCGCCGAGCTCGGTGTGGAACACATCGGCAACAGCTACCACTCGCTGCAGGAGCAGGAGTTTTCCGGCTACCTGACCAACGCCATCGCCGCCAAGCCCGACGTGCTGGTGCTGCTCAACTTCGGCAGCCAGGCGTCCAACGCCCTGCGCCAGGCAGTGAACTTCGGCATCAAGGAGCGCATGAAAGTGCTGATTGTGTGGTCCGCCGGCCTCGATCAGTTCCAGGAGCTGGGCAGCGACGTGCTCGAAGGCGTGTACCTGGGCGCGCAGTACTGGCACCAGGTCGATACCCCACTGAACCAGCAGCTGGTCGCTGCCACCCGCAAGGCTTATGGCATCAACCCCAACTACCCGCTGGCGGCCGACTACATCGGCACCAAGGTCATGCTCGAAGCCATCATCAAGGCCGGCAGCCTGGATGGCGCCGCCGTGTCCGCGGCATTGCAGGGCATGCGCTTCCAGGGCCCGACCGGCGAAGAACTGATCCGCCCGGGCGACCACCAGGTGCTCAAGGATTACTACCTGCTGCGCGGCAAGCCCCAGGGGCAGATGCGCGATGAGGACGACCTGGCCGAAGTCATCAGCTCGGGCCGCTCGTTCGTCGAAGTCGACCACACCGGTTGCGCCCTGGCCTGAGGCCGCGGCGTCAGTCACAAACACTCGTACAGGCAGCCGCATCGCGCGCTGTCGAGGGCACGCTCATGCTCGATTTGTACCTGTTCCAACTGCTCAACGGCCTGGGCCTGGGGATGATCTACTTCCTCATCGCCGTGGGCCTGACGATCATTTTCGGCCTGCTCAACTTCGTCAACTTCGCCCACGGCGCGTTCTTCTTGCTGGGCGCCTACCTGTGCTACACCGCCGTGGCCATTACCGGCAACTTCTGGCTGGCCCTGCTGATCGCACCGCTGGTGGTGGCGGCGCTGGCCTGGGCGGTCGAGCGTCTGCTGATCAAACGCATCTACCACCTGCCGCACACCTTCCAGATCCTCGTCACCCTCGGTATCGCGCTGATCATCCAGGAAGCCTCGGTACTGATCTGGGGCCCGGTGGGCAAGAACATCGCCGTGCCGCCGGAATTGCGCGGTGTGCTGATCGTCGGTGACTTCATCTACCCCTACTACCGGCTGTTCCTGATCGGTTTCGCCGCGCTGATCGGCCTTGGCCTGTGGCTGCTGCTGGAGCGCACCCGCTTCGGCGCCCTGGTACGGGCCGGCAGCGAAAGCACCGAAACCGTGTCGCTGCTGGGCACCAACATCTTCCGCCTGTTCTCCCTGACCTTCGCCCTGGGCGTGGGCCTGGCCGGCGTGGCGGGCGTGCTGTTCGCACCGCTGCGTGGGGCCCAGCCCTTCGTCGGCCCGGAAATCCTTGGCATCGCCTTCGTGGTGGTGGTGATCGGCGGCATGGGCTCGTTCGGCGGCGCCCTGGTCGGCGGCCTGCTGGTGGGTGTGGTGCAAAGCATGATGACCAGCCTCTGGCCGCAAGGCGCCAGCCTGATGATCTACGGCGCCATGGCCGCAGTGATCCTGGTCCGTCCCTATGGCCTGTTCGGGAGAGCCTGAGATGAGCGAGAAAAACCCATTGCCAGTCGCCAAAGGCCGCGCCCCGGCCCTGCTGTTGCTGGTGGTCGCCAGCCTGGTGGCGCTGCCGCTGCTACTGCCATCGGCCACCCTGGCCACCGAGATCCTGATCTTTGCCCTGGCGGCGCTGGCCTGCAACCTGCTGCTCGGCTACACCGGCCTGCTGTCGTTCGGCCAGGGCATCTTCTTTGGCGTAGGCGCCTATGGCGCGGCGCTGCTGATGATCCACCTGCAGTGGGGCATGTTCGCCGCGCTGCTGGGCGCAGCAGTGTTCGGTGCCTTCCTGGCGCTGCTGGTAGGCGCCCTGGCGATCCGCCGCACGGGTATCTACTTCGTCATGCTGACCCTGGCCTTCAGCCAGATGGCCTACTTCCTGGCCTACACCCTCAGCGGCTGGACCGGCGGTGACAACGGCCTGCTCGATGTGCCCCGGCCCAACATCGAAATCGCCGGCCATGTGCTGGTCGACCTGGCCGACCCACGGCACTTCTATGTGTTCGTCGCGGTGCTGTTCCTGCTGATCTTTGCCGGCGCGCTGCGGGTGATCCGCTCGCCATTCGGCAGCACCCTGCTGGCCATCCGCGAAAACGAGACCCGCGCCGCAGCCATCGGCTACGACACCCGCCACTTCAAGATCCTGGTGTTCATGCTGTCGGGCGCCATCACCGGTATCGCCGGGGCGCTGTACGCCATGCTGCTGCACTTTGCGCCGCTGTCGAACATCGACCTGATGATGAGCGAGAACATCCTGATCATGACCATCGTGGGTGGCACCGGCTCGCTGTTCGGCTCGCTGCTGGGGGCCGGCGCCATCGTGCTGCTGGGCGACGTGCTGTCGGAGCTGTGGCCGCGCTGGCTGATGCTGCTGGGGGTGATCCTGATCCTGGTGGTGGTGTTCATGCGTGGCGGCCTGTGGGGCGGCCTGGCAGAACTGGGCAAGCGCCTGCTGGCTAACCGCAATGCCAATGACAAACCCCAGGCCAAGACCAAGGAGACCCTGTGATGAGCGACTACCTCCTGGAAACCCGCCAGCTGGAGCTGGCCTACGGGCCGTTCAAGGCGGTTGCGGGTGTCGACCTCAAGGTTCGCGCCGGCTCCATCCACACCATCATCGGCCCCAACGGCGCTGGCAAGACCAGCCTGTTCCACTGCCTGACCGGCGAGCGCCAGGCCACCGCGGGCAAGATCCTGTTCAACGGCCAGGACATCATCCGCAAGCCGTCCCACGGGCGCGTGGCGCTGGGCATGGCCCGTTCGTTCCAGCTCACCAGCCTGTTCCAGAACCTGACGGTGCGCGAGAACCTGCGCCTTGCCGCCCAGGGCCGCGATGGCCTGGGTGCGCTGAACTTCTGGCGCAGCGTCGAGCACAAGCGCAGCCACTGGGACACCGCCGACCAGGTGCTGGAGCGCCTGAAGCTTGCCGCCCGCGCCGAGACCCTGGCCGGCGAGCTGTCGCACGGCCAGCAACGGGTGCTGGAGGTGGGCATGTCGATCTGCGCCAAACCCACCCTGCTGATGCTCGACGAACCCACTTCCGGCATGGGCATCGACGACATCCCGGTGATGACCGACTTGATCAGCGACCTCGGCCGCGACCACACCGTGCTGCTGATCGAGCACAACATGAGCATCGTCATGTCGATCAGCCAGCGCATCACGGTGATGAGCCACGGCCAGATCCTGGTCGAGGGTACCCCTGAACAGGTGCGCAACGACGAGCGTGTCCGCACCGCCTACCTTGGAGAGGCCGCCTGATGCTCAACGTCGATTCGATCCATTCCTACTACGACAAGAGCCATGTGCTCGAAGGCGTCTCGCTCAAGGTCGAGGCTGGCGAACTGGTGACCCTGCTGGGGCGCAACGGCGCCGGCAAGACCACCACCCTGCGCAGCATCCTCGGCATCGTCCGCCCACGGCAGGGGCAGATCAGCTTCAACGGCCAGCAGCTGGTCGGCCGCGAAATCTTCGATATCGCCCGGCTCGGCATTGCCCTGGTGCCGGAGCACCGCGGCATCTTTCGCCAGCTCAGCGTGGAGGAGAACCTGAGGATTGCCGTTCGCAAGGACAGCCGCTGGCAGCTGGAAGACGTGTACAGCATGTTCCCGCGGCTGAAGGAACGGCGCCGCAACGGCGGTTTCGCCCTGTCCGGTGGCGAGCAGCAGATGCTGGCAATCGCCCGCGCCCTGCTCAACGGCCCCAAGCTGCTGATCCTCGACGAGCCCACCGAAGGCCTGGCCCCGGTGATCGTCGACGAACTGGTGAGGATTCTGCGGCGGATCAAGGACGAAGGCCTGTCGATCCTGCTGGTGGAACAGAACCTGATGGTCTGCGACGCCCTCGCTGACCGCCACTACGTGCTGGAACAGGGTCGCGTCGCCTACCAGGGCAGTGCGGCGCAGTTCCGCGAGGATCCGAGCATCAAGAACCGTTACCTGGCCCTTAGCGCCTGATACAGGCCTCGTTTACCTGTACTGGCCTCTTCGCGGGCTTGCCCGCTCCCACAGGTACTCCACCGGCCTGAGAGAGGTGAGATCCCTGTGGGAGCGGGCAAGCCCGCGAAGAGGCCGGCACAAGCAACCCAGTCATTTCAGGAGAGATGAACCATGAACACCCGCATCGATCCATCGCAGCATCTGCTCGGCCAGGGCCCGCTGGTCAACCGCGATCGCCTCTGGCAATCGCTGATGGACCTGGCCCGGCTCGGCGCCACCGCCAAGGGTGGCGTATGCCGCCTGGCCCTGACCGACCTCGACCGCCAGGCCCGCGACCTGTTCGTGCGCTGGTGCGAAGACGCCGGCTGCACGGTCAGCATCGACGCCATCGGTAACATCTTCGCCCGCCGCCCCGGGCGCAACCCGGCCCTGCCGCCAGTGATGACCGGCAGCCACATCGACACCCAACCCACCGGCGGCAAGTTCGACGGCTGCTACGGGGTCATGGCCGGCCTCGAGGTGCTGCGCACCCTGAACGACCTGGACCTGACCACCGATGCCCCGCTGGAAGTGGTGGTATGGACCAACGAGGAAGGCTCGCGCTTCCCGCCGTGCATGATGGGCTCGGGGGTGTTCGCCGGTAAGTTCGGCCTGCAGGAGACCCTGGCCAAGGTCGACGACCAGGGTCTGTCGGTAGGCGCGGAACTCCAGCGCATCGGTTACGCCGGCCCGCGCGTGCCCACCGGGCATGCCGTCGGCGCCTACTTCGAAGCACATATCGAACAAGGCCCGGTGCTGGAAGACCAGCGCACCACCATTGGCGTGGTCCAGGGCTGCCTGGGGCAGAAATGGTTCGACCTGGTACTGACCGGCGTCGAGGCCCATGCCGGCCCCACCCCGATGCACCTGCGCAAGGATGCCCTGGTCGGTGCCGCCGAGGTGGTGGCTGCGGTCAACCGCGTGGCGCACGCCCACCAGCCGCATGCCTGCGGCACCGTCGGCTGCCTGAACCTGCACCCGGGCTCGCGCAATGTCATCCCCGGCCAGGTGCAGATGACCATCGACCTGCGCCACCTCGACCCCGAGCACCTCGCCGCCATGGTCAGCGAAGTACGCGCGGCCATTGAAACCAGCACGGCAAGACACGGGTTGAGTTTCGAGCTGACGCCAACCGCCGACTTCCCGCCGCTGTACTTCGCCGAGCAGTGCGTTGACGCCGTGCGCCAAGGCGCGCGGGAGCTGGGCCTGAGCCACATGGATATCGTCAGCGGCGCCGGCCACGACGCGATCTTCCTCGCCGAACTGGGCCCAGCCGGGATGATTTTCGTGCCTTGCGAGGGCGGCATCAGCCACAACGAAATCGAAAATGCCGCGCCACAGGACCTGGCCGATGGCTGCGACGTGCTGCTGCGCGCCATGTTCCAGGCCGCCAACCCGGGAGCCCGTTGAGATGACCCAGAAAACCGCGATTGGCGAGTTCACCGCCGTCGAACTGCTCGAGTTGTACCAGCGCCGCCAACTGTCACCGGTCGAGGTGATCGACGATGTGCTAGCGCGCATCGACCTGCACAACCCGGCGGTCAACGCCTATTGCCATGTCGACGGCGAAGGTGCCCGCGCCGCCGCCCGCGCCAGCGAACAGCGCTGGCAGCGTGGCGAGCCCTGCGGCCGGCTGGATGGCGTACCCGCCTCGATCAAGGACCTGACCCTGACCCGGGGCATGCCCACACGCAAGGGCTCGCGCACCACCTCGGGAGCCGGCCCGTGGGAAGTCGATGCGCCCTTCACGGCCTTCATGCGCGAAGCCGGCGCTGTGTTGGTGGGCAAGACCACCACGCCGGAGTTCGGTTGGAAGGGGGTGACCGACAACCCGCTGTACGGCATCACCCGCAACCCCTGGGATACCCGGCTGACCGCCGGCGGCTCGTCCGGTGGCGCCGCGGCGGCAGCCGCGCTGAACCTGGGCGTGCTGCACCAGGGCAGCGATGCCGGCGGCTCTATTCGCATCCCTTGCGCCTTTACCGGCACCTTCGGCATCAAGCCGACCTTCGGCTACGTACCGCAATGGCCGGCCAGTGCCATGACCGTGCTGTCGCACCTGGGGCCGATGACGCGCACCGTCGACGATTCGGTACTGATGCTCGACTGCGTCGCCCGCCCCGATGCCCGTGACGGGTTGGCCGGCGCACCCAGGCAGGCGCCGTGGCTGGGCCAGGAGCAGGACCTGAGCGGCCTGCGCATCGCCTACAGTGCCAACTTCGGTTACGTGCAGGTCGACTCGCAGATCCAGGCACTGGTGGCCCAGGCCGTGCAGCGCTTGGCACGGCTGGGCGCACAGGTTGAGGAAGTCGACCCGGGGTTCGGCGACCCGCTGGAGACGTTCAATACCCTGTGGTTTGCCGGCGCGGCGCGGTTGGCCAGTGCGTTCAGCGATGAACAGCGGGCGCAGCTTGACCCAGGGCTGCGCTGGATTGCCGAACAGGGAGCGCGAATCAGTCTGGGTGACTACACCCAGGCCCTGGAGGCACGCGCAGAGTTGATCGCGAAGATGAATGCCTTCCACCAGCGTCATGACCTGCTGGTATCGCCGATGCTACCGCTGGTGGCATTCGAGGCAGGGCACAATGTGCCGCCGGAGTCGGGGATGACGCAGTGGATGGAATGGACGCCATTCAGCTATCCCTTCAACCTGACTCAGCAGCCGGCGGCTTCGGTGCCGTGCGGGTTCACCCGCGAGGGGTTGCCGGTGGGGCTGCAGGTGGTGGCCGGGCGCTTTGCCGATGAGCAGGTGCTGCGGGTGTGCAAGGTGTATGAGCAGCATTACCCTAGCCGGCACTTGCAGGCACCGATTACAGGTTGAGTGCTCTATTGGCCCCGCCGGCTGGAATATTTATTGGCCTTGCTGGCCTCATCGCCGGCAAGCCGGCTCCCACAGGTAAAGCACAGGTCCCGAGGCTGTAGGTGGACTTGTGGGAGCTGGCTTGCCGGCGAAAGGGCCGCAAAGCGGCCCCGGCAATCTCAGCTCAACCTACCGGCTGAGTACTCTATTGGCCCCGCCGGCTGGAATATTTATTGGCCTTGCTGGCCTCATCGCCGGCAAGCCGGCTCCCACAGGCAAAGCACAGGTCCCGAGGCTGTAGGTGGACCTGTGGGAGCTGGCTTGCCGGCGAAAGGGCCGCAAAGCGGCCCCGGCAATCTCAGCTCAACCTACCGGTTGAGTACTCTATTGGCCCCGCCGGCTGGAATATTTATTGGCCTTGCTGGCCTCATCGCCGGCAAGCCGGCTCCCACAGGTAAAGCACAGGTCCCGAGGCTGTAGGTGGACCTGTGGGAGCTGGCTTGCCGGCGAAAGGGCCGCAAAGCGGCCCCGGCAATCTCAGCTCAACCGCCCGGCTGGCGCATACGGCGCCGGGTCAATGATCGGCTCTGCCCCAGTCAACAGGTCGGTAAACAGCTGGCACGAAGCCGGCGCCAGCACCAGCCCGTTGCGGTAATGCCCGCAGTTCAACCACAACCCCGAATGCCCCGGCACCGGCCCGATATACGGAATACCTTCCGGCGACCCTGGCCGCAGCCCGGCCCAGTGCGCCACCACCGTGGCCCCCTCGAGCTCAGGCAACAATTCCACCGCCGAGGCCTTCAGGCTCTCCAACGCCTCCTTGGTCGGGGTCTTGTCGTACCCGGCATGCTCCAGCGTGCTACCCACCAGAATATGCCCGTCGCGCCGCGGGATCGCATAGCGCCCCTTGGCCAGCACCATGCTCGGCAGGAAGTCTTCGGCACATTTGAACAGGATCATCTGGCCCTTCACCGGCTCCACCGGCAATTCCAGGCCGAGCGTACGCAGCAGGTCGCCACTCCAGGCGCCGGCACTGAGCACCACCTCATCCGCCGCCAGCACGCCGTCTGCCGTCTGCACACCGGTCACGCGACCGCCTTGCTGGACAAAACCGGTAATCTGGCAGTGCTCACGCAAGGTCACGTTGGGCAACGCCAGCAACGCCGCCTTGAGCGACTTCACCAGGCGCGGGTTGCGCACGTTGGCCACGCCGGCCATGTAGATGGCACGCTTGAAGCCCAGGCCCAGCACCGGCACCGCGTCATAGGCCGCCGAGATATCCACGGCACTCAGCGGCCGCTGCTCACGCTCGGCCCAGGCCAGCGCTTCGGCCTCGTCGTCCAGGTCGAGCCAGTACAGGCCGGTGGTGTGCACCTCGGGGTCGACGCCGGTGCTGGCGAACAAACGCTCGCCCAGCTGTGGATAAAAGTCTTGTGACCAGTGTGCCAAGGCGGTCACGGCCGGGCTGTAGCGCCACGGGTACAGCGGCGAAACGATGCCACCGCCGGCCCAGGACGACTCGCGGCCGACTTCACCCTGATCACACACCACCACCTGCCCGACCTTCGCCGCCAGGTTGAATGCCGTCAGCAGGCCGATCACCCCGCCACCGACCACCACTACTTGCTTGCTCATCTGTCGATCCAACACCTGAAGTAAATCCGCGATGCACCGGGCATCATTCAACCTTCAGCTTCCCCAGCAGTGCACGCTGTCTTCGACGGCACCCGGATTGCGCTGCACGCCGGCCTGGTCGAGCTGGAAATCGCCACAGCGGTCCTGCGCCATCAGCCCGCTCGGCAGCCGCCGGGCGCGCAGCGTGAAGGTGTCGCTGTCGCGCTGGGCCTGCAGGCTGTAATAGCGGGTACCGTCGGGCAAGGCCGGGTCGCCCTCGGCGTATTGGCCAGTGCGTACGCGGTGGCGCTCCAGGCGCAGGGCGGCATCATGCAGCAGGCCAACCACTTCGCTGCGCGCGGCTCGCCGTAGCTGGTCGCTGTAACTGGGGTAGGCAATGGCTGCCAGAATGCCGGTCACGGCCAACACAATCAACAACTCGATCAGGCTCAAGCCTTGCTGCATGTCAGTCTCCTCGCAATCTCTGGCGCCAGGCAATGCGCCGGGTCGTGTCCTCGCCCATGGCATAGACCGCTTCCAGCACATGCCGTGACTGGGTTTGCAGGCTGACGGCGGTGACGCGGTACAGGGTGACCTGCTGCCCTTCCGGCATATGCGCCGCGTGTTCGCTGGTACCCAGATTCTGCAAATGGAAATAGCCGGTTGGCGTGCGCTGCCACTGCCCGCTCAGGTCATGCGGTCGAGCGGGTGGCGGGCACGCCTCGCAAGGGTCGGGGGGAGCACGCTCGAGCTCGCCTGCCCCAGCCAGCAGCGTGGCCTCGGCCTGCTCCAGCGCCAGCAGGCCTTCGCTCAGATAGCCGGTCATCTGCGTTTGCGCCAGCGCATCTCGCAGGGCCGACGCCGCAAGCAGCCCCAGCAGCATGCTCAGGACCAAGGCCAACAACAGGACGATGCCACGCTGACGACTCATGAGGCCGGCACCGGGTTGCGGATTGCGACGCTCAGTTCATGGTGCTGTTCAAGTTCGAGCGTGGGTTCGTAAAGCGTCAGGGCAATATCCACCCCCTCACCCTGTGCCATTTGCACACGCTGCAAACGCATTGACCGCACATTTTCAACCAGCGGCTGGAAGTTGCTGTTGTTGCGTTTGAATCTCAGCGTATTGCCCCGGAGTTGGTAGACATATCTGCTGATGGGGTAAACCTGTGGGTAGCCCTCCTTCAACTCGTCATCCACAGACACTTCGCTCGTACAGTTCGTGTGCAGGAACCACTGCGGCCCACCGGATTGCCCAGGTAACTCCGCCACGACCAGGCTAAGGGTGGATGCTTCGACTTCCATCGGCCGGGCGAATGCGTGCTCTGCGCTCGTACTGCCGAAGTGCTTTGGCTGCAGTCGCAAGCAGCCGAACATCCCGGTCATGCGGATATCCTGGGCCATTCGCAGCAATGCCAGGCGAGCTTCATCCTGCATGCGTACTGCCGTGCTTTGCAGCCGCCAGGTATGGTGGGCCGAGGTAAATAGCTGGCTGGCCACCGCCAACAGCAGCAACCCGATGGTCAGCGCCAGCATCAGCTCAAGCAAGCCGAAACCACGCTGGGCGCCGCTCATGGCCGCCCCCTTTCATGCTCGCTGTGCGCCGCCATTGCCGCCTGCCCATCGCGGCGCGCGTCCTCCGCAGCCTGCAATGCCTGCAGTTGCAGGCCTGCCGCTGCGAACATACCCACGGCCACCACACCCACCGCCAACAACACTTCCAGAAGCGTCATGCCCCGTTGTCTTGCGTGCATCCCTGCACCTCCTGCGACTTTTCCTGCAAATGCATTGAACCCGGGCGACTGGACCGCCGGTCCAACGACCGTGAAGCTACAGCCAAGCACTTCCAGGGAGGAATGCACGGTGAAGCAACGAGGTGTAACACTGATACAAATGTTGTCGGCCCTGGCGGTGGCCGCATTGCTGACACAGCTCGGCATGCCGGCCTACGCCAGATTGAGCGACGACCTACACAGGGCGGCAGCTGCACGAGACCTGGCGCAGGCGCTGCGCAGCGCGCGCAGCCATGCCATGTTGCAAAGCCAGCCGGTGCTGGTGCAGGCGTTGGAAGGTAATTGGGGGAATGGTTGGCGGGTGATGCTGGAGCATAACCATCAGGTGCTGCGTGAGCAGCGTCTTTCACGGCCGCTGAAGATCACGAGCAATCGAGGTGAGCAGCTGAAATTCAGTGCGCAAGGGGTTCCGCTTGGGGCAACCAGTAATTGGTTAGGTTCAACGATGGAGATTTGCGAGCGCTTGACCGCAACTAGCCAGTATCAAGTGGTGATGGCATCGACTGGCAGGGTCAGGGTAGATATGGGAGAACCAAAAAAATCCCGATGCAAAGACACCACTAGCAGATCAGCGCGGTCAATGTAGGAGCGGCCTTGTGTCGCGAACGGGCCGCAAAGCGGCCCCGGCAATATCAGCTCTAACGCTGAAATCCTGGGGCTGCTTTGCAGCCCGTTCGCGACACAAGGCCGCTCCTACATGGGGATCGCGCAAACTGCGGTCAGATCAGCGACCGAACCCGCAACTCCTTGGGCATGGAGAAGGTGATGTTCTCTTCCCGCCCATCCAGCTCTTCAGCACCGCTGGCGCCCCAGGCCTTGAGCTGCTCGATCACACCACGCACCAGCACTTCGGGGGCCGAAGCACCGGCGGTGATGCCGACCCGTGCCGTCTGCTCGAACCAGCCACGCTGCAGGTCCTCGGCACCGTCGATCAGGTAGGCCGGGGTGCCCATGCGCTCGGCCAGCTCGCGCAGGCGGTTGGAGTTGGAGCTGTTCGGGCTGCCGACTACCAGTACCACGTCGCACTCGTCCGCCAGTTGCTTGACCGCGTCCTGGCGGTTCTGGGTTGCGTAGCAGATGTCGTCCTTGCGCGGGCCGCCAATGTTCGGGAAGCGCGCACGCAGGGCGTCGATGACGCGGCTGGTGTCGTCCATCGACAGCGTGGTCTGGGTGACGAACGCCAGGTGGTCCGGGTCCTTCACCTGCAGGTTGGCAACATCCTCCTCGTCTTCGACGAGGTAGATGGCGCCACCGTTGCTGGCGTCGTACTGGCCCATGGTGCCTTCGACTTCCGGGTGCCCTTCGTGGCCGATGAGGATGCACTCACGGCCGTCGCGGCTGTACTTGGCCACTTCGATGTGCACCTTGGTCACCAGCGGGCAGGTGGCATCGAACACTTTCAGGCCACGGCCAGCGGCTTCCTGGCGCACGGCCTGGGAAACACCGTGGGCACTGAAGATGACGATGACATCGTCCGGTACCTGGTCCAGCTCTTCGACGAAGATGGCGCCGCGGTTGCGCAGGTCTTCCACCACGAACTTGTTGTGCACCACTTCGTGACGCACATAGATCGGCGGGCCGAAGACTTCCAGCGCGCGGTTGACGATCTCGATCGCCCGGTCGACCCCCGCGCAGAAGCCGCGAGGGTTGGCGAGTTTGATTTGCATGCTCGGCTCCAGGCTTACAGGGCCTTCACCTCGAGGATCTCCACCTCGAAGGTCAGGGTCTTGCCAGCCAATGGGTGATTGAAGTCGATGGTCACCTGGTCGTCATCGAACGCTTTGACCACACCGGGCAGCTCGGTGTTGGCGGCGTCGTTGAAGATGATCAACAGCCCTTCGGACAACTCCATGCCCTCGAACTGGGACCGCGGCATGACTTGTACGTTCTGCGGGTTGGGCTGGCCGAAGGCGTTCTCCGGGGCCACCACGACGGTACGCTTGTCACCGCCCTTGAAGCCGAACAGGGCGTTCTCGAAACCTGGCAGCAGGTTGCCATCGCCAACCTTGAAGGTGGCCGGGGCCTTGTCGAACGTGCTGTCGACGGTGTCGCCGTTTTCCAGGTGCAGCGCGAAGTGCAGGGTGACTTCGGTGTTCTGGCCGATACGGGTGTCAGTCATGGACCGGATCCTCGGACTTCTTGCTCTTGAACATATCCAGCGCCAGCATCACCGCACCAACGGTAATGGCGCTGTCGGCCAGGTTGAAGGCCGGGAAGTAATGGCGGTTCTGCCAGTGCACCAGGATGAAGTCGACCACATGGCCGAGCACGACGCGGTCGTACAGGTTGCCGATCGCGCCACCCAGCACCAGCGCCAGCGCCACGGCCAGCCAGGTCTCGTTGCGCCCCAGGCGCTTGAGCCACACCACCAGCACGGCACTGACCACCACGGCGATCAGGGCGAACAGCCAGCGCTGCCAGCCGGAGCTTTCCGCCAGGAAGCTGAAAGCCGCGCCAGTGTTGTAGGCCAGGGTCCAGCTGAAGTAGTCAGGGATGACGACAACCTGCTGGTACATGGTCAGGGCATTGTTGAAATACAGCTTGGTGGCCTGGTCGAGGACCAGTACCACCAGGCTCAGCCAAAGCCATGCAAGGCGCCCGAAGCGCCCCGCTGCAGGGTTAGGCATAGTGGCGCACCTCGCCGGAACCGCTCAGGTTGTCGACGCAACGGCCGCAGATTTCCGGGTGCTCCGGGTGGCTGCCGACGTCAGCGCGGAAGTGCCAGCAACGGCCGCACTTGGCGTGGCCGGACTTGACCACTTGCAGCTTGAGGCCTTCGACTTCGGTGGCCACGGCTTCGGCTGGCGCCTGCACGAACGGCACCACGCTGGCAGCCGAGGTGATCAGCACGAAGCGCAGTTCGTCGCCCAGCTTGCCCAGGTCGGCGCTCAGGCCTTCATCGGCGTACAGGGTGACTTCAGCCTGCAGGTTGCCGCCGATGACCTTGGCGGTACGCTGGTTTTCCAGCTCCTTGTTGACCGATGCCTTGACGGCCATCACGCGGTCCCAGTAGGCGCGGTCCAGTTCGGTGCCTTCCGGCAGTTCGCTCAGGCCTTGATACCAGCCGTTGAGCATTACCGACTCGTTGCGCTCGCCTGGCAGGTACTGCCAGATTTCGTCGGCGGTGAACGCCAGGATCGGCGCGATCCAGCGCACCAGCGCCTCGCTGATGTGGTACAGCGCGGTCTGGCAGGAACGGCGGGCGACACTGTTGGCGCCGGTGGTGTACTGGCGGTCCTTGATGATGTCGAGGTAGAAGCCGCCCAGCTCCTGCACGCAGAAGTTGTGCACCTTGGAGTAGACGTTCCAGAAACGGTACTCGCTGTAGTGCTCTTCCAGCTCGCGTTGCAGCAGCAGGGTGCGGTCTACGGCCCAGCGGTCCAGCGCCAGCATGTCTTCCGGGGCCAGCAGGTCGCGGGCCGGGTCGAAGCCGGACAGGTTGGAGAGCAGGAAGCGTGCAGTGTTGCGGATACGGCGGTAGGCGTCGGCGCTGCGTTGCAGGATCTGCTCGGAAACGGCCATTTCACCGGAATAGTCGGTAGCGGCAACCCACAGGCGCAGGATATCGGCACCCAGGGTGTTGTTGACCTTCTCCGGCTCGATGGTGTTGCCCAGCGACTTGGACATCTTGCGGCCGTTCTCGTCCACGGTGAAGCCGTGGGTCAGCAGCTCGCGGTACGGCGCGTGGCCGTCGATGGCGCAACCGGTCAGCAACGACGAGTGGAACCAGCCGCGGTGCTGGTCGGAACCTTCCAGGTACAGGTCGGCACGCGGGCCGGTGGCGTGGCCGATGTCATGCGAGCCACGCAGCACGTGCCAGTGGGTGGTACCCGAGTCGAACCACACGTCCAGGGTGTCGGTGATCTTGTCGTACTGCTCGGCTTCAGCGCCCAGCAGTTCGGCGGCGTCCAGCTTGAACCAGGCCTCGATGCCTTCCTGTTCGACGCGCTTGGCCACTGCTTCCATCAGCTCGACGGTGCGTGGGTGCAGCTCGCCGGTCTGCTTGTGCAGGAAGAACGGGATCGGCACGCCCCAGTTGCGCTGACGCGAGATGCACCAGTCCGGGCGGTTGGCGATCATCGAATGCAGGCGCGCCTGGCCCCAGGCCGGCACGAACTTGGTGTCCTCGATGGCTTTCAGTGCACGCTCACGCAGCGGCTCGCCGGTGGTCGGCTGCTTGTCCATACCCACGAACCACTGCGCGGTGGCGCGGTAGATCAGCGGGGTCTTGTGGCGCCAGCAGTGCATGTAGCTGTGGCTGATGGTTTCGGTGTGCATCAGCGCACCGACTTCGCTCAGCTTCTCGACGATGGCCGGGTTGGCCTTCCAGATGAACTGGCCGCCGAAGAATGGCAGCGAGTCGACGTACACGCCGTTGCTCTGCACCGGGGTGAGGATGTCGTCGTTGACCATGCCGTAGCGCTTGCAGGTGACGAAGTCGTCTTCACCGTAGGCTGGCGAGGAGTGCACCACGCCGGTACCGGCGCCCAGTTCGACGTAGTCGGCCAGGTAGACTGGCGACAGGCGGTCGTAGAACGGGTGGCGGAAGTTGATCAGTTCCAGCGCCGAACCCTGGGCGGTGGCGATGACCGAGCCTTCCAGGCTGTAGCGTTTGAGGCACGACTCCACCAGCTCTTCGGCCAGTACCAGCAGACGCTCGCCGGTGTCGACCAGGGCGTACTTGAACTCCGGGTGGATGTTCAGCGCCTGGTTGGCCGGGATGGTCCACGGGGTGGTGGTCCAGATCACGATGGCGGCCGGCTTGGCCAGCGAAGCCAGGCCGAAGGCAGCAGCCAGCTTGGCCTCGTCGGCAACCGGGAAGGCAACGTCGATGGTCTGCGATTTCTTGTCGGCGTACTCGACTTCGGCCTCGGCCAGGGCCGAACCGCAATCGAAGCACCAGTTCACCGGCTTCAGGCCCTTGAACACGAAACCTTGCTTGACCATCTCGGCCAGGGCGCGGATTTCGCCGGCCTCGTTGGCAAAGTTCATGGTCTTGTACGGGTTGTCCCAGTCACCCAGCACGCCCAGGCGGATGAACTCGGTCTTCTGCCCTTCAATCTGCTCGGCGGCGTACTCGCGGCACAGCTCGCGGGTGCGGTCGGCGGACAGGTGCTTGCCGTGGGTGACCTCGACCTTGTGCTCGATCGGCAGGCCATGGCAGTCCCAGCCCGGCACATACGGCGCATCGAAGCCGGCCAGGGTCTTGGAACGGACGATCATGTCCTTGAGGATCTTGTTCAGCGCATGACCGATGTGAATCTTGCCGTTGGCATAGGGCGGGCCGTCGTGCAGGACGAACTTGGGACGATCCTTGCCAATTTCGCGCAGCTTCTGGTACAGGCCAATGCTGTCCCAGCGCTGCAGGATCTGCGGTTCGCGCTGAGGCAGGCCGGCCTTCATGGGGAAGGCGGTGTCCGGAAGGTTAAGCGTGGCTTTGTAGTCGGTCATTTCAGGCTCTTCGTTAACGGTTGAGCGTGCCAATGTGCACGTGCGGCGGCGATATCCGCATCGATCGCCGACTTCAGCGCCTCCAGGGAGGCGAATCGCTGCTCTTCACGCAGCTTGTGGTGGAACTCCACCGTCAGGCGCCGACCGTAAAGGTCGCCGGCATAGTCCAGCAGATGAATCTCCAGGTGCGGGCGCCCGTCACCGGCAACGGTGGGGCGCACGCCGATATTGCCGACACCCGGCCAGGCCTTGCCGTCGATTTCGATGCTGGCCAGGTAGACCCCGGACAGCGGCACGCGGCGGCGCTTGAGCTGGATGTTGGCGGTAGGTGTGCCGAGCTGGCGGGCCAGCTTCTGGCCATGCAACACGCGGCCGCTGATGCGATACGGGCGGCCCAACAGGTGCTCGGCCAGCTCGAAGTTGCCTTCGGACAGGGCCTTGCGCACTTTGGTGCTGCTGACCCGCAGGCCGTCC
The DNA here is from genome assembly GCF_002113575.1 of Pseudomonas sp. B8(2017). NCBI lineage: Bacteria > Pseudomonadati > Pseudomonadota > Gammaproteobacteria > Pseudomonadales > Pseudomonadaceae > Pseudomonas > Pseudomonas sp. B8(2017). The sequence goes on from NZ_NEIO01000029.1 coordinate 32,072, forward strand.
TGGATCACCGTGTTGGCAGCCTCGACGGTGAAGCCGTACTGCTTGCCGGCCTCGACCAGGAAGGCGAAGTCGCCAGCGCGGTCGCAGCCGAAGCGGAAGTCATCGCCCACTTCGAGGTGGCGTACACCCAGGCCGTCGACCAGGATGGCCTTGACGAAGGCATCGGCACTGAGCTTGCTCAGGCGCTGGTTGAATGCCAGGCACAGCACCCGGTCGATACCCTCGGCCGCCAGCAGCTCGATCTTGTCACGCAGGCGGGCCAGGCGAGCCGGCGCGGTGTCGGGGGCGAAGTACTCGCGTGGTTGCGGTTCGAAGATCACCACGCAGGTCGGCAGGCCCAAGGCCTGGCCGCGCTCGCGCAGGCGCGCCAGGATCGCCTGGTGGCCGCGGTGAACCCCGTCGAAGTTGCCTATGGTGGCGACACAGCCCCGGTGCTCGGGGCGCAGGTTGTGAAGACCTCGAACCAGCTGCATAACGCGCTTCTTGCTCATAAAGTGGCCGATTATAACCACACCCGGGCGCTGGTGACAGGCAGCAGCGCCCAAGGGCGGCGTGGAATGCGAAAAACCGACGCCTGACCCGCCCGATGCCTTAGTGCAAGGCCTTGCGGGCGAAATGCCGAGGCCGGAAGCCGCACAGGTACAGGCAGCCGAAATAGGTCACGATGCCCGCCAGTACCAGAGCCCCCAGGCGCACCAGGCGCTCGAGCATGTTGCCCTGCTCCCAGGCCGGCAGGTAATGCATGCCGGCCAGCAACACCGCCGACATCAGCCCCACTGCCAGCACCAGCTTGAGCAGGAACATCGCCCAGCCTGGCTGCGGCTGGAACAGCTGTTGGCTGCGCAGCTTCCAGAACAGCAGGCCGGCGTTCAGGCAGGCCCCCAGGCTGATCGCCAGGGCCAGGCCGGCATGCGCGAGCGGGCCGATCAGGGCCAGGTTGAACAGTTGGGTGCAGACCAGGGTGAATACCGCGATCTTCACCGGTGTACGGATATTCTGCTGCGCATAGAAGCCCGGTGCCAGTACCTTGACCAGAATGATCGCCAGCAAGCCCACGGAATAGGCGATCAGCGCCTTCTGGGTCATGGCCGCGTCGACGGCGGTGAACTTGCCGTACTGGAACAGCGCCACGGTCAATGGCTCGGCGAGGATGGCCAGGGCCAGGGTGCATGGCAGCACCAGCAGGAAGCACAGGCGCAGGCCCCAGTCGAGGATCCGCGAGTATTCCTCGCGGTCCTTGTTGGCGTAGGTCTTGGCCAGCGTCGGCAGCAATATGGTGCCCAGGGCCACCCCCAGCACGCCGGAAGGCAGCTCCATGAGGCGGTCGGCGTAATACATCCACGACACCGAACCGGCCACCAGGAAGGAGGCGAAGATGGTGTTGATGATCAGCGAGATCTGGCTCACCGACACCCCGAGGATCGCCGGCAGCATCTGCTTGAGCACCCGCCACACACCGGCATCACGCAGGTTCAGACGTGGCAGCACGAGCATGCCGATCTTCTTCAGCGCTGGCAGCTGGTACAGCAACTGCGCCAGGCCGCCCGCCAGAACGCCCCAGGCCAGGGCCATGATCGGCGGGTCGAAATACGGCGTGAGCAGCACGGCGAAGGCGATCATCGCCACGTTCAGCAGGGTCGGGGTAAAGGCCGGTACCGAGAAACGGTTCCAGGTATTGAGGATCGCCCCGGCCAGGGACGACAGCGAGATCAGCAATATATAAGGAAAAGTCACCCGCAACAGGGCGGTGGTCAGCTCGTATTTTTCGGCACTGTCGACAAAGCCTGGTGCGGTCGCCCACACCACCCACGGTGCCGCCAGTATGCCAATGGCGGTCACCAGCGCCAGAACCAGGGTCAGCAGGCCACTGACATAGGCAACGAAGGTGCGGGTCGCCTCCTCGCCTTGCTGGGTCTTGTATTCGGCCAGGATCGGCACGAAGGCCTGGGAAAACGCACCCTCGGCGAAGATGCGCCGCAGCAGGTTGGGCAGCTTGAAGGCGATGAAGAAGGCATCGGTGGCGATGCCGGCACCGAAAACACGCGCCAGGATGGTGTCGCGGACAAAGCCCAGCACCCGCGAAATCATGGTGATCGAGCTTACCGCAGCCAGGGATTTGAGCAGGTTCATCGAAAAGATTCACGCCAAGGGCAGAGGACGCTGCCAGACAGCGTCCGAATGTGCGATACTCCCGCGCCTTCGCAGGGGAGCCAAAAATTCCCGAGTTTACAGGTCGCGCAGCAGAAAGGAATATTTCCCTCTTGTTGGCGCACCGCTCGGCGGAACCTTGCAGGTGGCCTTGACATCCGTTCGACTGATCGGCATGATTCGCGGCCTATTTTGTTTGCTATTTACCTAAAGTCTTTCGAGGAGCTCGACGGTGGCCAACACACCTTCCGCCAAGAAACGTGCAAAACAGGCTGAGAAGCGTCGCAGCCACAACGCCAGCCTGCGTTCCATGGTCCGCACCTACATCAAGAATGTAGTCAAGGCCATCGACGCAAAAGACGCCGAAAAAGCGCAAGCCGCTTACGTTCTGGCTGTGCCTGTAATCGACCGTATGGCCGACAAGGGCATCATCCACAAGAACAAGGCTGCTCGTCACAAAGGCCGTCTGAATGGCCACATCAAGGCGCTGAAAGAAGCTGCAGCTGCCTAAGCGACGTGCTAGTCGAAAAACCGACCCTAGGGTCGGTTTTTTGTTGCCTGCGATTTGTGCATATCGCCGCCTCGCTGCTGCGACCTATGCAACATCGCCGATCCGCTTTTGTAGGAGCGGCCTTGTGTCGCGATCGGGCTGCGCAGCAGCCCCAGCAATATCAGCATCGACGCTGAAACCGAGGGGCTGCTGCGCAGCCCGATCGCGACACAAGGCCGCTCCTACAAAAAGCAGGGCCGTGTTTGCCCAGTGTGCTACTTCGCTATCTGAATCTTCGGCGCCCATTGCAGCCATTCATCCTCGGCCTTGTCGAACAAGGCGAACGTCTGCTGCGGCCGTGCCGGGTTGCCCATCTGCTCGCCATCCGGCGTGGCAAAGGCGATACCGCCGTCGATCATGGTCTCCACCGACTCGGTACGCACCGTAACCCCCTTGACCAGACCCCAGTCGAAACCGAAGCCGCTGCTGTTCCAGAAGCGACTACCGCTACGCACCAGGGCCGCATAGCGCGGTTCGATCAAGATATGGATCAACACACGGTCAGCGCTCTGGCCCAGCTCGAAGCCCGTCACCTTGCCCACCGCAACCTCACGGTAGGTCACCGGCACGCCCGGCTTGATCGAGCCACGGCGCGGAGCGCTCAGCGTCAACGGCAGGCCGACTTCAGGCCCTGCCACCTGCGGGGCGTCGGCCAAGGCGATGAAATCGCGCTGTGGGCCACGGTCCTTGGCAGCCGGCTGCACTTCCAGGTACTGCCCGCCCACCAAGGTGTCGAGGTTCTGCGTGCGCACCAGGCCAAAGGCCGGCTTGACCACCCAGAACTGCGTACCGACGCGGGCGATACGGTCCGCTGCTTCGGTAATGCGCGCCCGCAGCAACACCGCCTGCAAGTCATCGGTCAGGTCGACGCTCTCGACGCTACCCACATCCAGGCCGCGGAAGCGTATCGCCGTGCCAGGCTTGAGGCCGTCGGCACGGTCCACACGAATGGTGATCAACGTACCCGCGCGGTTGACCGCCTCCTGGCTGTCATGCAGGCGGAAGCGTGGAATGTGGCGTTTGAGCGGCACATCAGGCCGTGGCGTATCGAACGCGATACCACCAGCCATCAGGGTCTGCAGTGATTCACTCTTGATCTTGATGCCCGACAGGCCGCCCGTCAGGGTGATGCCACTGACATTCCAGAAGCGCGACGAACCGTTGACCAGCTTTTCGTATTCCTTCTCGATATGCACACCGATCAGGATGCGATTGCTGTTGCGGGCGAACTGGTAGCTTTGCACGCTACCCACCTTCACCTGGCGGTACATGACCGGGCTACCGACTTCCAGCGAACCCAGGGTGTCGGCGAACAGCACCATGTGCAGGCCTGGTGCCTTGAGGTCGAGCGGCGGTGCCTTGGCGCGGGCTTCGAACTCACGCTCTGGCCGCGCACCCTTCTCACCAGGGCGAATGGCGATGTAGTTACCCTTGACCAGCGCTTCCAGGCCGGTGATACCCGCCAGGGAAATCGATGGTTTGACCACCCAGAACTGCGTGCCCTCGACCAGATAATCCTCGGCCAGCGGGTCCAGAGTAAGCTCGGCCGATGCACTGGCCAGGTTGTCCGCCATTGTCAGGGCTTTGAGCGAGCCCACCTGGATGCCCTTGTACATGACCGGTGTACGGCCCGCCTGCAGGCCCTCGTAATCGCTCAATTTCACCTTTACCCGGATGCCGGCCTGGGCCGCATCGAAGTCCTCATACAGACGGAACGGCAGGTTCGAGTCGGTAGGTGGGCTGTCCTTGCGGTGTTCCGGCGTGGCAAAGGCGATACCACCGGCAACAATGCTCGACAGCGATTCGCTACGCACTTTCACGCCCGAGAGCGAGGCATCGATGCTGACGCCGCTGGCATTCCAGAAACGCGTGTGCTTGCGCACCAGGCTGGCATAGGCCGGCTCGATGAAGACCTTGATCTCGACGGTGCTCTGGTCCTCGGACAGGCGGTAGCTTTTGACCCGGCCAACCTGGATCTGCTTGTAGAACACCGGGCTGTCACGGTTGAGCGACCCCAGCCGCTCGGCCTTGAGGGTAAGGTGCAGGCCCGGCTCGGTGTCCGAAAGCGGCGGTGCCACCTTCAAGGCGGTAAAACGCTTGGTGCGCTCCCCCTCCCCCGGGCTGACGGCGATGTAGTTGCCTGACACCAGTGTTTCAAGACCGGAAATACCTGCCAGGCTGACGCTCGGCTTCACCAGCCAGAAACGCGTACCTTTGGTCAGGTGAGGCTCGGCAGCCTTGTTCATCTCGATGGTGGCGATCACCCCCTGGTTATCACCCTTGGCGTCGAGCACCAGGCTTTTGACCTTGCCAACCGGCATGCCCTTGTAGATCACCTCGGTCTTGTTGGCGACGATACCCTCGCCCGACTCGAAGCGAACCTCAATTTCCACGCCGGCATCACGATAAGCCTGCCACGCAAGCCAGCCACCGATCATCAAGGCGATCAAAGGCAGGATCCATATGGCCGACCAGTTCGAGGCTGGGCGGGTTTTAGCCGTTGGCAGGTCACTCATGGTCGTCATCCGACTCCGTGTTATCCCAAATCAGTCGGGGATCGAAAGTTAAAGCGGCAAGCATTGTCAGGATCACCACAGTTGCAAAGGCGACAGCGCCCAGGTTGGCTTCGACACTGGCTATTCGGCCGAAATTCACCACCGCCACCAGGATGGCGATGACGAAGATATCGAGCATGGACCAGCGCCCAATGAATTCGATGAAGCGGTACATCAATATCCGTTGCCGCGCCGAAAGCGGCTGCCGGCGCTGAACGGAGTACAACAGCAAGCCGATGCCCACCAGTTTGAATGTGGGCACCAGGATACTGGCAATGAACACCACGGCAGCAATGGGCACCATGCCATGCTTGAGCAAGGTGATGACGCCGGACATGATCGTGTCGGGGCTGCCTTGGCCCAGGGTGCTCACGGTCATGATCGGCAGCATGTTGGCCGGGATGTACAGGATCGACGCGGCAATCAGCAGCGCCCAGGTGCGCGCGATGCTGTTCGGCCGACGGGCATGCACGATGGCACCGCAGCGTGTACAAGTTTGTGAAGTGCTGTCTGGCTGTTGCCTGTTCAGCTCATGACACTCATTGCAGACAAGAATGCCTGCATCAATCGCCCGCATGCAGGTCCTCCCCTGATAGCGCACTCCAGATCTGGTGCGGTGACATCACCACCTCGAGCCACACCTGGATCAATAACAGGCTGATGAAGCAGAACAGCCCCAGGCCCACGGTCAGCTCGGCCAGGTCCACCAGCTTGACGATGGCCACCAGCACGCCCATGAAATAGACCTCGAGCATGCCCCAGTCACGCAAGTGGTGATAGATGCGGTAGAACAGCAGGCCGAAACTACGCCCCACGTTCAGGCGGATGCTCAGGAGCACGACCAGCTGACAGAGCAGTTTTGCCAGAGGGATGGCCATGCTGCACAGGAACACCACCACGGCCACGCCGCGCATTTCCGAGTTGTACAGGCCCAGCACGCCGCTCCAGACGGTATCGTCCGATGTCTGGCCAAGCAGGTGCAGTTGCATGATCGGCAGGAAATTGGCAGGCACAAACAGCAGCAAGGCGGTGAGTACCAAGGCCAGGCTGCGGTTGACCACATTGTGCCGATGGGCGTAGAGCTCGTAGCCGCAGCGCGGGCATTGGGCCTTCTCATCATGCTGGAGCACGGGCTTGCGCAGCAGCAGGTCGCATTCATGGCAGGCGACAAGCTGGTCCAGCGGCAACTGAGCCAAGGTTTCAGGTTCGACAGGATTGGGCATATAGCGCTTCTGAATAGGTGCGTGGGCCTATTCTAGTGTTCTGGCTCGAATTGTGGGAGGCAACATAACAGCGGGCCTGCGCGACCTTTGTAGGAGCGGCCTTGTGTCGCGATCGGGCGCGAAGCGGCCGTAAAACCTGTATCCCGGGTCTCACAGATAGACCGCGGCGCCTGGATTGCGGCCGCTTCGCGCCCGATCGCGACACAAGGCCGCTCCTACAGGGATCGCACAAGGCCGGGGATTTGAGTGAGGCTTGGGGAGCTCTAGGGCCAGAAAGACAAAACCCCTACCTGCATGTGCAGATAGGGGTTTTGCGAAATGAATCTTGACGATGACCTACTCTCACATGGGGAAACCCCACACTACCATCGGCGATGCATCGTTTCACTGCTGAGTT